>NZ_JAJNOE010000004.1:0-261364 GCF_027854445.1 Aeromonas sp. PI_26 | reverse complement strand
CCTTGTGGCGTCACTATCAGTGTCAAGGTCGAAGTAACAACATCAGAACTATCGGTGACCAGATAACTCACTGTAGGAACTGCACCAGAATAGTCAGGAGCGGGGGTAAAGGTGAAAGAGCCATCACTGTTGATGATCAGCGTACCAATGCCAGTAAGGGTCGATGTAACACCTGCGGGAACATCAATATTACTACCCCAGCTATAGCTGATGATGGATTGAGCCAAGGGACCATCCGGGTTGGAGCTGTTGGTCAAAAGATCACCACTGACAGGGTTATCTTCATCCATCGAAGATACTTCACTCTCATCCAACAAGAGATTAGTTAGTGGCTCCGGTTCTAACAGTGGTTCAGCCGCTTGCTCAGTGTTGATAATGGGTTCAGCCTGATAATTGGTATCAAAACCGGCCTCGGCAATGGTCGCATCACCGGTTCTATCAATGGTGACAAAGCCACCATTGCCGCTTGCTCCTGCTACCCCGCCAATACCACCGCCACCACCGGCAGCAGGTGCACCACCTGCTGCTGAAGCCTCAAAGTTTTGCGTCGGGTCAACGCCTTGCAAAATTGACTCTTGCAATGCAGCAATGTCAGAAGGAGCGCCCTCAGTGCTGGCACCACCTTGCGGTTGTCCCGGTTCTGCTAATTCGGAACCGGTGGGTACATTCTGCGCTGGTGTATCGTCATAGGGGGAAAGAACAAGCTTGGTATCATCCGCTATGGTCAATTTGGCACCGGGCTGGAGTATTTCCCCCTTTTGCAGGGGGCGACTGCTGCCATCAGCCAGCACAATCTCCACATTCCCTTCGATAGCTGAGACAACCACGGACTTGTCGATGATTTGGGTACGCATATCCATTGCTCCAACGTGACAGATCTTGATGTCTACACCGTAGAGGGAGATAACGTGCTTTTCCGTTGCAATAATCTATAGGTTTGACTGCCCTCAAACCGATATAGAGAATAAAATCGAAAGGTTATTTTTTCTTCATCAAAATCATAACGATACAAATGGAACCAAATAACACCCATATTAATTTGATAATAAAAAAATCAAAAAATATATTGTATTGATATAAAAAATGACCCCATTCGGGGCCATTTCTACAGTGCACATATCAATCAAGACAAGGGGAAAGCAGGATGCACAAATCCCTGATAACCATCGATATGCAACTTGGAAAGCAGTTCCACTTGATGTTGATCTTCGACGCGGGTTGCAATGGTGGTCACACCGGCATTGTGCGCAGCTCGGCACACTGCAGCCAAGAATGAGGTGTCAGCACCCGGCTCCATGACCTGACTGGTATAACCGTGATCCACCTTGACATAGGCAGGCGCTAACTCCTCCAGATAGCCCAGTGACTGGAAGTGACGGCCGTAGTGGTCAACCCCCCACTGGAAACCATGGACCTGCAATGCGCCTACCAAAGCGGCCACATGATCTTTGTGCTTCATAATGGCTGCCTCGGGTATCTCGAATAACAGCCGTTCTTTCAATTCGCCATGTTCGACCAGATAGTGCGTCAGCCAGGTCAAAAACTCATCCGAACAAAGCGAACCTGCCGTTATATTAATTGCCAGCACTAGATCCGCTTGTTTGTGCAGTAAGGGAACACATGCATCAAGTATTGCCTGATCAAAATCGCCCCCCAATTTGAACTGTTCGATGGCAGGCAAAAACTGACCGGCAAAATAGTCCGTGCCATCGCGAGAGATAGATGCAAACAACTCGGCATGCAATCTGGCCCCGTTATCAAATCGGCAAGCTGGCTGAGCCTTGAATCGCCAGAGGTGATGCGAAATAGCATCCTGAACCAAATCACGCCATGCCAAGCGCCCCATCAACCCCTGCTCGGCTCCCCCTTCCATGACAACAGCACCACGGCGCTCATTGCGCGCCTTGCCAAGCGCATTATCGGCTTTGGTCAACAAGGCAGAGAGATCATCATTGCCATCACGACCGGCAATACCGATGACGGAGAGCGCATCCCCTTCGCCCATTGGATTCACCACCAGATCGGCAATGCGGCTATTAATCACTTCAGCCAGCTCCTTTAGCTGAGTCAGATCGTCAGTTGGACAGAGTAGCGCATATTCCGTCGCGGAGATCCGTGCCAATGCTGCGCCATCCCACCCTTTTAATTGCTCTTTCAAAGCCTGAGCTATCGATTTGACCATGTTGTCGCGGGCAGCAAAGCCTTCGTCGCGATAGATATCATCCAGCATGTCGACCGCAACCAGCATGACGCCACCTTGGCCTGCCTCCGCGATCCATGCGTTTACCTGACCCACAAAATAAGCTCGGTTGCCAAGCCCCGACACGGCATCGACATAAACCCGCTCACGCAATTTCTCGGCCTCATCGGCTTGCTCTTTAAATTGCAACGCCAACTTGCTTGAGAGGGTGTTGATCGCCTGAACGACCTGCTTCAATTCATGGGTTTTAGGCTCTGGGATCGTATGACCGAAATGGTGCAGCTCAATCTCGACGGCTTGCTCACAGATCTGTTTGAGTGGCTTGAGCAAGTAGTTGAGCGCTCTCATCAACAAAATGGTGGTGATCAAAAAGCCGACTAGAAACCAGCTCGCCAGCTCACTCATCCCCCGCCACAACTCGTAATAAGCCTGGCCGGGGTGACCCACTACTCTTAATTTTCCAAGCTGCAACCAGCCAGATGTCAGAATTGACTCGTTGGATACCTCAGGAAACAGTCCCAAATTTACAAACCACCGCGGTACCCCCTGAATATTGTTGGTATTTTCCTGCTCGATGACATCCTTTGATGCCAGCAGATCAAGGCGAACCAGTCGATAATAGCCACCATCAAAAATGGCCTGGATCACCGACTCGGCACCGACCTTGTCACCGTTTTCCAGATAGGGGGTGAGCGCAAGCCCCAGCGAGGTTGCCGTATTGATGACCGTTGTTTCCTGTTGCTGCGCCAGATAAGTGCGGGTTGAATTGAATTGCACCCAGTATGTGGCCGCAAATAACAATCCAAACAGCAGCAGCATGGTGGCTAATAACTGTCGATAGAGCGTCATAGGTTAATCATCCAAATTCACCACTGGCCGAGCCAATCGCCCCGAGGTCATGCGATTGCGTAAATCATTCCATAATCCCAAGCGGGATGATTGACCAGCCAGTTCCCCTTGGCCTCGTGCCTTCATCAACCACAAGTGACTACCGTTAAAACTGTAAATAGGCACCAGATCACGCCGCTGTGTGGCTGGGCGAATCGAGCCTATCAAATTATCCAAAATAACCGGAACGGAAGAGGGTGTCTCATAATATGCCACCACCATGTGAAACTGGTTGTAATCAAGAGCCTTAACGTACACCATCCGCATTTTATCATCCGGGATCCCAAGCTCGAGCAGCGTAGAGTATTTGGCGATACTGAAATCTTCACAGTCTCCCCCAGCGGCTCCCAAAAATTCTAGCGGGGTTGCCCAATAATCCTTTTTGCGCCACAACTTGATATCGTCAATAAAACGCATCCGATTGAAAAAATTATTTACCCGCTCAAGCTTTTTTTCTTCGCTCAGGGCCCTGCCCTTCGTCTCCATGACCAGCATACGCCAACTAGTTACACGCTTGCCGGCTCTGGCGCCATAGGTCTGCTCCGCCCGTTTGATCAAGTTGAGATCTTCCTGTGGCAGAGGCTGACTGGCACAGAGCAGAAGTGAGAAGGGTAACAGCAGGATCCATAAGGAGTGGCGCAGAGCGCGTAGGGATCTGTATCTCCATTCATTAAGAAGATAACACCATCGGCTACCGGTTCCGCGCTGGAGTGTCACATCATATTCCTGCTGCATTATTACTGCTGCACTCCTCAAAGCTCGTACAACAACCTGCGTTAGCCAAACATGGTGACTGCCAGCAGCAGTCACCATGTTGGCGTTCATGATCCCTGCGGGATCATGAACAAACAGTTATTGCCTGGCCTGCCATTCAGCGGGTTGTTTGACGCTAAATGCATTGAGCAGACTGCCTGTCGCGTTGAGAATGCGATAGTCAGCCAGCAGTGCATCATACTCAGCGGTGATATAGCTGCGACGCGCCTCGAACAATTCGTTCTCGGTGTTCAATACGTCCAGCAATGTCCGTTGACCCAAACCAAACTGCTTCTTGTATGCCTGTACGGTGTCATAGCTGGCGTCAACATGCTCTTTCAGGAAGGTCTTCTGCTTGGCCAGCGACTCTTTCGCATTCCAGGCCAGACGAGTGCCTTCCTCAACTTGGCGAAACGCATTCAAATGAATGTCTTTCGCCTGAGAGTAGAGCGCCGATGTTGCATTGCTCTCTGCCACATCAGAACCGCCACGGAACAGGTTGTAACGCATCCGCACCATTGCGGTCAGATCATCGTTGCGCCCTTTTACCGCATCGATATCCTCATTCCAGTTCTGATCGACCTCGAATGTTACATTCGGGTAGAAACCGGATTTGGCGCCTTCATGTTGATACTTGGCCGCTTCGATATCCTGCAGGGAAGAGAGCAGGGTCGGGTGGACTTCGGTCGCCGTTTTCAGCGCACTATCGAGGCTGGCCGGGATAAGCTCGGTATTGGGAACCGGCTGTACCAGATCTTTTGGTACCTCGTTCACGACACGAATAAATTCACTCTCTGCGTCGCGATAGTTGTTTTCAGCAGCGGCCTGATTTGAATAGGCCCGGGCAACACGACCTTCAATCTGGGTCTGATCCGCAGTAGAGCCAAGCCCTGAATCAGTCCGCTTGCTGATGTCGCTGCGGATCTGTTCGTGGGTTTCCAGGTTTTGTTTGGAAAGCTCCAGGATCTCCTGCTGACGCAGCATATTGAGGTAGACCTCAGCTACCCGCAGCGCGGTATTTTCAGCTTCGGAGATCATCGCCAGACGCTGGGCATTGGCTTCAGCTTCGGTTCTGGAGACGTTGTTGCTGACATCAAAGCCATCAAACAACATTTGCCGCAGACTGAGTCCAGCCTCTTTGCGAGTCATGGAATCATCAATATTGCTGTTGGCACTGGCAGCGCGGGTAGAAGGGCTGTCAGTTTTTTCATAGCCTACGCCGCCACGCAGATCGATCGTAGGATAATAGCCACCCTTGGCTCCATCATGCTGATAGAGTCGTGCCTGATACAGATCAAACGCTTCCTTTATCTTGGGATGCGTAGCAAGTGTCTGTGCCACCGACTCTTCCAGAGTCTGGGCCTGACCCAAACTCGGGATCAGGATGCAGCCACTGACCAGCATGGCAACAATCGTTTTTTTCATGTTATCTCCAGTCATGTTTTGTTTTTAGATTGTTGGCTTATCGTTCTCTCAGTGCCGACTGCTTTGCCCGTAAAATCGGCTTAAGCAAATAGTCTAGGACACTTTTTTTACCAGTAATGATATCAGCACTGGCTAACATACCGGGGATGATGGGAAGTGCGTTAAGCTCATCGCCCAAGTAACTCTTCTCTGTCCGAACCCGAACCAGATAAAAGGAGTTTCCCTCCTCATCCTGGATCGAATCCGCACTTATCTGTTCAACCTTGCCATGCAATCCTCCATAGATTGTAAAGTCGTAGGCAGTAATTTTGACGATGGCATCCAGCCCCGGTCGCAGGAAGGCGATATCTTTCGGTGACACCTTGGCTTCTACCAGCAAGGTATCCTCCAACGGCACAATCTCCATCAAATCCATGCCGGGCTGAACCACGCCGCCCAGGGTGTTGATCTTGAGTTTTTTGATGGTGCCCTTGAGCGGAGCAATCACGCTGGTCCGGTCAACCCTGTCTCGCAAGCCAACCTGCCCTTCTGATAACTGGCCAAGCCGCCCCTGTTTCTCATTCAGTTCAGTCTGGGAGTCTGCTCTGAACTTCAGCGCAATATCATTACGTTTGGAGATGGTCTCACGCAGTACCGAATTGAGTTTTGGGATCAGCAGACGGTTGCTCTCCAGCTCCCCCTGCATCTCGTTGACCTGCCGCTCCAGCTTAATTAGCTCCACTTGAGGCACTATACCCTCTTTCGCCAGCGGACGGCTAATATTCAGTTCCTGTCTGGCCAAATCCACACTGCGATTCACGGTGCGGATCTTGGCATTCAGTTCAATCAGCTCCTGCTCTTTCTGTTCGATTTGCTGACCAAGAATATAGAGCTGGTTCTTCAGATTATTGAGGCGATCCCGCTGTACAGACCGCTCACGGTGTGCGTATTCGGCAAAGACGGTTTCATAACCATCGGGAAACTGGATTGGCGCTTCACCTACCACGACCTGTTCACGCCACCCCAGTGCCGGGTCGTTTTTCACCTCGACGCTGGCCATCTCGGCGCGCAGACGGGCCACATCCCCCTTGAGGGTGACGACCTCTTGCTCCCGTTCTCTAAAGTCGGAGCGGAAACGGGTGTCATCAATACGCAGCAGCGGCTGCCCCTTTTCGACGATGTCCCCCTCTTTGACGAAGATCTCTTTGACGATCCCCCCTTCCAGGTTCTGGATCACCTGCAGCTGACGGGACGGAATAACTTTGCCCTGACCCACGGTGACTTCATCCAGTTCGGCCCAGGCCGCCCAGACGATGGCACTCATGAAAAAGAGGAAACAGCACCACAACAGGATGCGAGCTCCGGTCGGCGTGGTCAGCAGTACAGCTGCCGCGCCGTCATCGACAAACTCCAGATGCTCGGGTGCTGGCAATACCTCGCCGGAAGGCGTCTTTTTGCTACGCTTGAACCAGTCCATGAGCCCCTTAACCATGGGACACCTCCTGCACGCGCACCTTGCCTTCTTTCAACTGCTGCAACACCACCTCTTTGGGGCCATCAGCAACGATCTGTCCCTGCTCGATAACGATCACTCGCGATGCCACATCCAGCATTGAGGTTTTGTGAGTGATGAGGATCAATGTGGTTTCCGGGCCCAGTCTGGCGAGCTCTTGCTTAACCTGCATCTCGGACTGGTTGTCCATGTTGGAGGTCGGCTCATCCATCACCAGAATGGGGGGATCATTGAGCAGGGCACGTGCCAGCAGGATCGACTGACGCTGGCCACCGGAGAGCTGACGGCCACCCTCGCCTATCTGCCGATCCAGCCCGTTGGGATCCCGGTTGGTAAAGTTGGTGACACCCGCCCGCTTGGCGGCGCGCAAGACTCTCACATCATCCACCAGCGGATTACCCAGCATGATGTTGTCCCGCACCGAGCCAAAGAAAAGAATGACATCTTGCGGGACACAACCAATATTGCGGCGGATTACCGCAGGTGGCAGTTGATCGAGTTCAAAACCGTCGATACGTACCGAGCCATCGGTCGGTCGATAAAGTCCCATCAACAACTTCTCGAGGGTCGTTTTACCCGCCCCAATCCGGCCGATAATCGCCACCTTTTCGCCCGGCTGAATGCGCAAATTGATATTGTGCAGGGTGCTGGTTTCCATTCCCGGATATTTGAAGGAGACATTTTCGAATTCAATTCGACCGGCAATCACCGGATGATGGATATATTGCTTGCCCTCCTCCTGCTCTCCCGGGGTTTGCATGATTTTTTCCAGAATATCCAGTGCAGATTTGGCCTGGTTATAACGGGTCGACAACACGGAGAGTTGCACCATAGGCGCAATGGCGCGGCTGGAGAGCATCACGGCGGCAATCATGCCCCCCATGGTGACCAAACCTTCCGAGATCTGGTAAACACCGACGATTACCAGACCGACCGTCACCACCTGCTGGATATAACTGGCCAATGAGGACATGGAGTTGGTAATGCGGCGGGTCTGTACGCCCCAGGTGGAAATATGGGAGACGGCCTGCTCCCAGCGATGCTGGAACATACTCTCGGCGCCGAAAATCTTGACGGTTTCCAGCCCGGAAATACTTTCAATCAGGTTGGCGTTCTTCTGGGACGCAAGGCGTGACCCTTCTTCGATGGACTGCTTGAGGGGCTCCTGAATATAGAAGCTGTAGGCGATGAGGATCAGCATGGCGATGATGGGAACCACCACCATTACGCCTGCAAACATCCAGATAATAAAAAGGAAGAAGACGGCAAAGGGCAGATCGATAAGAGTAGAAACCGTTGCGGAGGTGAAAAACTCCCGCACCGACTCAAATTCCTGCAGATGTTTGGCGAAAGCACCGGTGGAAGCAGGACGAGACTCCATCCTCATGCCCATCACCTTGGCGAAAATCTTGGCGGACAGTAGCACATCAGACTTTTTGCCAGCGATATCGATAAAGTAACTGCGCAACTGCCGCATCACAAAATCAAAGGTAAAGACCACCATGGCCCCGACCGCCAGCACCCAGAGCGAATCAAACGCCAGATTGGGTACAATCTTGTCATAGACGTTCATGGTGAAAAGAGGGCTGGCGATGGCAAACAGGTTGATCAGAATGGAGGCGATCAGCACATCGCGATAGATACCGCGGGATTCGAACAAGGTGCTCCAGAACCAGTGTCCATCACGGGTTTCCAGCACCTTGGGAGAGCGCTCGTCAAACTTGAACTGCTTCTTTACATAGAAGAGGCGCCCCAGATACTCATCACCCAATTGGGCTGCGGTCAGCCATTGCGCGGCATCACCGGCCTGCGGGAAAATCACTTTCCCCTGGCTGCGATCTTCGTTCCACTCCAGCAATATGCAGGCGCCGCCACTGCGCATCTGCAATACACAAGGCAGCAGCAAGGGAGAGATATCAGCCAGTGGCTGTATCACTTCACGGGCGGATAACCCGCCCCGCTCGGCAGCACGGCAAAAGAGTGCGGTTGTCAGGCGTCCGGAGACCAGTGGCAACCCGGTCGTCAGGGCATCCTGGCTGTTGGGCACACCATAAAAACGGGTCAAGAAGACCAGACACTCCAATAACTCATCAATACGACTTGTTTCTGCTTGCATAGCATCCTGTCACTGCATAAATGAGGTAGATAAGAGCGTTCATCGCTCATATTTCCCTGCTATAGCCACGCTAAAACCGAGTGGCCTTCCCGCTGATGAGACTGATCAGGGGATAAACCTGTCCAGATAGATCGCGACACTCATCGCCAATTTCCCGGCGCAGCAGCAATGGCGGCATGAATCGTTATTGGTAAAAATAATCGGCTCATCAACACCATGCTAACACTGCAATCAGGGTGAATGTCGGAGTTAATTGATAATGACATTTATTATGGCGCACCACTATATCAACCGGCACGTACCAAAACTATAGTTTAGGGTATGAAGTTTTTTATATAACCCTATGTTTTACGTGAAAATAATAATCTGACGCTCAATTATAGGTCAGGAAGTATGAAGGGTCTGCCCAACGCGTGACCTTGCGGGCCGTTCAATGAGAGTGCTTTGGCAATGTCCGCCATGGCCGTCCAGCGATTTTCACACCAGGCTGGCGCCAACAGGGTTGGACGGCGCGCGGAGGCCGAAATCCGGTGATACACCACCTCGGGCGGCGTGTGCTGGATCATGGCAACGGCCGCCTCCACATACTCCTCCAGCGTCAATACCTCAAGGCGCCCCGCCAGCCACGCTTTGCCAAGAGTACTGCCTTCAACCACATGAAGCGGATGCAACTTGATCCCCTCAACACCGGTCTCAACGATGCGATGCAGGGTATCGAGGCTGTCCATCGGCACTTCGCCCGGCAGGCCGACGATCAGATGAGCACATACCTTGATGCCGCGCTGATGGGCACGTCTTACCGCATCCTCATAGGCGGCATAACCATGGCCGCGGTTGATCCGTTGCAGGGTCTTGTCGTTGGCGCTTTGCAGCCCGAGCTCCAGCCACACCTCGTAACCCCGGGCCTGATAGCCCGCCAACAGATCCAGCACCGCATCCGGCACGCAATCGGGACGAGTGCCCACACAGAGCCCCACCATATCGCTCACTGACAGCGCCTCTTCATACATCCGCTGAAGATATTCGACCTCGGCATAGGTGCTGGTATAGGCCTGAAAATAGGCAAGATAGCGCTTGGCACGGGTGACTTCGTCCCGGCGAGCCAGCAGTTGTTGCACCACTGAGAGTTGCTGAGCCGACTCGTCAGCAAAAGAGGATACGTTGCAGAAGGTGCAGCCACCACGGCCCAGGGTGCCGTCACGGTTCGGGCAGGTGAAGGCCCCGTGGATGGAGAGTTTGTGGATCTTCTGACCATGACGCTGCTTGAGATCCTGACCGAATGTATTGACGAGTTCGTGTAACTGCATGACACCTCCGCTAAAGGAGCGCCATTGTACGAGCTTGCGCAAAACAGGGGCTGAGCTGGATCAAGCTAGCGGAGAGGGGAAAACATATAAATACCCGACCAATTTTGAATAAATATAGAGAAAAAGCGCAAAAAAAGGATTTTTACAGTTCTTTGACGATTCAAACAGTAAACATCCATATGAAAATGAGACCTGATAACCCACTGTTGAACAATGAAAAATTCAAAGAGACCCGACAGCACACAATTGCAAGCATGGGATATTGAAAATGTGATCCCTTCCGCTGTCGGCCACATCGGGTTGGTAAAATTACTACATTCGCCCATCGTCGCCGAGCGCACCATTGAGCCCGTCAATGGCGATATATTTAACCAACAAAATCAAACCACACAGAATAAACACTCCATAACTGCGAGCTAATCCCCCTAACCCGACATTTTGTTATGCGAATGTAACCATGAAGACAAACCTGACCTGCGATTGACCTCGCCAGAAAATCCCATTAGTTTGGAGATTCGCCACGTCAGGCAGACGGAACCACAAGAGCCAATCGCAATTTATGCAGTCAGGTGATGACTGTGCGATACAAGGCCGAGCAAGGGAGAAATGCAATGTCACTATATGATCCAAAGCTGGAGAGGGATAACTGTGGCTTCGGCCTGTTGGCCCACATGGAAGGGGAAGCCAGCCACAAGCTTGTCCGTCTCGCGATGTCAGCATTGGCTCGCATGCAGCACCGCGGCGGGATCTCCGCCGATGGCAAGACCGGCGATGGTTGCGGTCTGCTGCTGCAAAAACCGGACAGCTTCTTCAGAGCTGTCGCCGAGGAGAAGGGATGGCACCTTGGCCGCAACTATGCGGTCGGCATGCTGTTTCTCAACCCTGACCCCGTATTGGCACAGCAGACCCGCGATATCATCGACGAAGAGCTGGAAAAAGAGACCCTGAGTCTGGTCGGCTGGCGCAAGGTGCCCGTCGATACCAACGTACTGGGTACTATCGCAAAAGCCTCCCTGCCCAGCATTGAACAGGTCTTTGTCAACGCCCCGCCCGGCTGGGTTGACAAGGATCTCGAGCGCCGCCTCTATATCGTGCGCCGCCGCATCGAAAAGCGAGTCAACGACGACTACTTCTATGTGGTCAGCCTCTCCAACCTGGTCACCGTCTATAAAGGGCTGTGCATGCCGGTGGACTTGCCGCGCTTCTATCTGGATCTCGCCGACATCCGTATGCAGGCGGCTATCTGCGTCTTTCACCAGCGCTTCTCCACCAACACCAGCCCGCGCTGGCCGCTGGCGCAGCCGTTTCGCTATCTGGCCCACAACGGCGAGATCAACACCATCGCCGGCAACCGCCAGTGGGCCAAAGCGCGCAGCTACAAATTTGCGACGCCGCTGATCCCCGATTTGCAGGAAGCGGCCCCCTTCGTCAACACCACCGGCTCTGACTCCTCCAGCCTCGACAACATGCTGGATCTCTTCCTCGCCGGTGGTATGGACCTGTTCCGCGCCATGCGCCTGTTGATCCCGCCTGCATGGCAAAAGCACCCGAACATGGATGACGACCTGCGCGCCTTCTACGACTTCAACTCCATGCACATGGAGCCGTGGGACGGCCCGGCCGGTATCGTCATGACCGACGGTCGCTACGCCACCTGCGCACTTGATCGCAACGGCCTGCGTCCGGCCCGCTACGTCATCACCAAGGACAAGTTCATCACCCTCGCCTCCGAGGTCGGCACCTGGGACTACACCCCGGACGAAGTGCTGGAGAAGGGCCGGGTCGGCCCGGGCGAGCTGTTCGTGGTCGATACCAGCAACGGCAAGGTGTGGACCAGCTTCGAGATCGATGACGACCTCAAGAACCGTCACACCTACAAGCAGTGGATGGATAAACATTGCCGCCGACTGGTCCCCTTCGAGCAGATGGACGACAGCCAGACCGGTAGCCGCGAGTTCTCCGATGAGCAGCTGAAAACCTATCAGAAGCTGTTTGGCTACTCCTTCGAGGAGCTGGATCAGATCATCCGGGTACTGGGTGAGAACGGTCAGGAAGCGGTCGGCTCCATGGGGGATGACACCCCGATGGCGGTGCTCTCCTCCGGTCCGCGCACCCTTTATGACTACTTCCGCCAGATGTTTGCACAGGTGACCAACCCTCCCATCGATCCACTGCGTGAGAACCACGTGATGTCGCTGGCCACCTGTATCGGTCGCGAGCAGAACGTCTTCAACGAGACCTTCGGCCACGCCCACCGGGTGCTGTTCCAGTCACCGATCCTGCTCTACTCCGACTTCCACCAGCTACTGGCACTGGAAGGTGAGTACTACCGTCATCAGGTGATCAGCCTCAACTTCAAGCCCGAAGAGGGGCTGGAAGCGGCCATCTTGCGCATCTGCGAGGAGGCCAAAACCGCTGCCAGGAGTGGCACCGTGCTGCTGGTGCTGTCGGATCGCGATATCAACGCCGACACCCTGCCGATCCCGGCCGCAATGGCGGTGGGCGCGGTACAGCGCACCCTGGTGGACAACAACCTGCGCTGCGACGCCAACATTCTGGTGGAGACCGCAAGCTGCCGCGATCCGCACCACTTCTCGGTGCTGCTGGGCTTTGGCGCGACCGCCATCTACCCCTATCTGGCCTACGAAACCCTGGCCAAACAGGTTGAAGAGGGCGTGCTCACCATGTCCCTGCGCCAGGCGATGGTCAACTACCGCAACGGCATCAACAAGGGGCTCTACAAGGTGATGTCCAAGATGGGCATCAGCACGGTCGCCAGCTACCGCTGCTCCCAGCTGTTTGAAGCAGTGGGTCTGGCCAAGTCGGTGGTCAATACCTGCTTCCGCGGCGTATCGAGCCGTATTCAGGGTGCCGATTTTGCCGACATCCAGCAGGATCAGCACAATCTGGCCCGTCAGGCCTGGCTGGTGCGCAAGCCCCTCCCCCACGGTGGCCTGCTCAAGTTCGTCCACGGCGGCGAGTACCACACCTACAACCCGGATGTGGTGCAGACCCTGCAAGCGGCGGTGCGCTCCGGCAACTATGCCGATTACAAGGAGTACGCCCGTCTGGTGAACGAGCGCCCGGTTGCCACCTTGCGCGATCTGCTGGCCCTGAAGAAGGTCGACAATCCGGTCGCGCTGGATCAGGTTGAGCCGGCCGACAAGCTGTTCCCCCGCTTCGACTCCGCCGCCATGTCCATCGGCGCCCTCGGTCCTGAGGCCCACGAGGCACTGGCTGTCGCCATGAACCGCCTCGGCGGTCAGAGCAACTCCGGCGAAGGCGGCGAAGATCCCAAGCGTTTCGGTACCGAGAAAAACTCCCGCATCAAGCAGGTGGCTTCCGGCCGCTTTGGCGTCACCCCCCACTACCTGATGAACGCCGATGTGGTGCAGATCAAGGTGGCGCAGGGTGCCAAGCCCGGCGAAGGTGGCCAGCTGCCCGGTGACAAGGTGACTGCCCAGATCGCCCAGCTGCGCTATTCCGTGCCCGGCGTGACCCTGATCTCGCCGCCGCCGCACCACGATATCTACTCCATCGAGGATCTGGCCCAGCTCATCTTCGACATCAAGCAGATCAACCCGAGCTGTCTGGTGTCGGTGAAACTGGTGTCTGAGCCCGGCGTCGGCACCATCGCCTGCGGCGTGGCCAAGGCCTATGCCGACTTCATCACCATCTCCGGTTATGACGGCGGCACTGGCGCGAGCCCCCTCACCTCGGTCAAATATGCCGGCTCCCCGTGGGAGCTGGGTCTGGCCGAAACCCAGCAGGCGCTGGTCGCCAACGGCCTGCGCCACAAGGTGCGGCTGCAGGTGGATGGCGGTCTCAAAACCGGCCTCGACATCATCAAGGCAGCCATCCTCGGCGCCGAGAGCTTCGGTTTTGGCACCGGCCCCATGGTGGCGCTCGGTTGCAAATACCTGCGGATCTGCCATCTGAACAACTGCGCCACCGGCGTTGCCACTCAGGATGAGAAGCTGCGTCGCGAGCACTTCACCGGCCTGCCGGAGATGGTGATGAACTACTTCAAGTTCATCGCCGAGGAGACCCGCGAGCTGATGGCCCAGCTCGGCGTCACCCAGCTGACCGACCTGATTGGCCGCACCGATCTGCTGGAAGCCCTGCCCGGCCTCACCGCCCGTCAGGCCAAGCTGGATCTCTCCGGCATTCTGGCCCGTCCGGTGGCACCGGCAGGCTCCAGCCTGTTCAGCCAGCAACACAACCCCACCTTCGACAAGGGGCCACTCAACCTGAAAATGGTGGAGGATCTGCTGGAGGCGGTGGAAACCTCAAGCGGCGGCGAGTTCCGCTACGACATTCGCAACACCGACCGCTCGGTGGGTGCGCGTCTCTCGGGCGAGATCGTCAAACGTCACGGCAATCAGGGAATGGCGGCGGATCCGGTCAAGGTGCACTTCAACGGCACCGCAGGCCAGAGCTTCGGCGTCTGGAACGCTGGCGGCCTTGAGATGATCCTCACCGGTGACGCCAACGACTATGTGGGCAAGGGGATGACCGGCGGCAAGCTGGTGATCAAGCCTCATGTCGGCGTGGCGTTCAAATCCCACGAGGCAGCCATCATCGGCAACACCTGCCTCTACGGCGCCACTGGCGGCAAACTCTACGCCGCGGGCACTGCTGGCGAGCGTTTCGCGGTGCGCAACTCCGGCGCCCTGGCGGTGGTCGAGGGGATTGGCGACAACGGTTGTGAATACATGACCGGCGGCATCGTCACCGTACTGGGTCAGACCGGCGTCAACTTCGCGGCGGGCATGACCGGCGGCTTTGCCTACGTGCTCGACGAGAGCGGCAACTTCGCCAAGCGCACCAACCCCGAGCTGGTGGAACTGCTGGACGTGGCGGATCTCGCCATCCATCAGGAGCACCTGCGCGGCATCATCACGGCGCACCTCAATGAGACCGGCAGCTCGCGCGCCGAGGAGATCCTGGCCAACTTCGACTCCTATGTGCCCAAGTTCAGGCTGATCAAACCCAAGTCCAGCGACGTGAAATCGCTGCTGGGTCACACCAGCCGTTCCAGTGCAGAACTCAGAATCCAGGCGCAATAAGGAGGGAACCCTATGAGCCAGAACGTATTTCAGTTTATCGATGTCCAGCGGGTCGACCCGCCCAAGAAGCCGCTCAAGATCCGCAAAATCCAGTTTGTGGAGATCTACGAGTCCTTCAATCAGCCGCAGGTACAGATGCAGGCGGATCGCTGCCTCGAGTGCGGCAACCCCTACTGCGAGTGGAAGTGTCCGGTCCACAACTACATCCCCAACTGGCTGAAGCTGGCCAAAGAGGGGCGCATTCTGGAGGCGGTGGAGCTCTCCCACCAGACCAACAGCCTGCCGGAAGTGTGCGGTCGGGTCTGCCCGCAGGATCGCCTCTGTGAGGGCTCCTGCACCCTCAACGATCGCTTCGGCGCGGTGACCATCGGCAACATCGAAAAATACATCACCGACAAGGCGTTCGAGATGGGCTGGAAGCCGGATCTTTCGAACGTGGTCAAGACCGGCAAGCGGGTCGCCGTCATCGGCGCCGGCCCGGCGGGTCTCGCCTGCGCCGATGTGCTGGCACGCAACGGCGTCACCCCGGTGGTGTTTGACAAGTATCCGGAGATCGGTGGCCTGCTCACTTTCGGTATCCCCTCCTTCAAGCTGGAAAAAGAGGTGATGCAGCGTCGCCGCGAGATCTTCCAGGGGATGGGCGTGGAGTTTCGTCTCGAGACCGAGGTGGGCAAGGACATCACCTTCGCCGATCTGCTCGGCGAGTTCGATGCCATCTTCCTCGGGGTCGGCACCTACAAGTACATGAAGGGTGGCTTTGCCAACGAAGAGGCGCCGGGCGTCTATGACGCCCTGCCCTACCTCATCGCCAACGCCAACCGCTTGCTGGGCTTCGAGAAGGCACAAGCCGACTACATCGACTTCGCCGGCAAGCAGGTGGTAGTGCTGGGCGGTGGCGATACCGCCATGGACTGCGTGCGTACCGCCATCCGTCAGGGAGCCGCCAAGGTGATCTGCGCCTATCGCCGCGACGAGGAGAACATGCCGGGCTCCAAGCGGGAGGTGAAAAACGCCCGCGAGGAGGGGGTCGAGTTCATGTTCAACCTGCAACCAGTAGCGGTCGAGCTGGATGCCAGCGGTCGCACCGTCGGCATCAAGGTGGTGAGCACCGAGCTGGGTGAACCCGATGCCAATGGCCGCCGCAATCCGGTGGTCATCGAGGGCTCCGAGCAGGTGCTGACTGCCGATGCGGTGGTGATGGCGTTTGGCTTCCAGCCCAACCCCCAACCCTGGATGGCGGAGTTCGGCATCGAGCTCGACAATCGGGATCGCATCAAGGCGCGCGAGCAGGCGGAATATGCCTTCCAGACCAGCAACCCCAAGGTGTTCGCCGGTGGCGACGCAGTGCGCGGCTCCGATCTGGTGGTGACCGCCATCTACGAAGGGCGCAAAGCGGCCGAAGGGATCATGGACTATCTGGCGGTCTGATCCGACCGACCAAGACCCTGATGCGCTTTCACAATCAGCCTCGCCAATGCGAGGCTGATTTTTTGTAGCTACCCCCTACAAACGCACCACCAGCCACTCCCCCTTGCCGACCGGCACCAGCGAGGTGGCAAAGGCCGGATCCTGCCCGACCTCGTTCATCCACTCCACCATCTCGCTGCGATGGGAGATGGCGTTATCAACCACCAACAAGCCACGGGGCGCCAACAGGCGGCGGATCTGCGGCCACCATGCCCGGTAGTGCTGACGCTCCGAATAGAGGAGGATGAGCTGATAGCCGGCTTGCGGCAAGGTCGGTAACAGCTCACTCGCATCCCCTGCCAGCAAGGTTACCCAAGGGGCCAGCCCTGCCCGCTGAAAGTTGTCATGGGCCAGCACGCGCTTATCCTCATCCAGCTCAATGGTGGTCACGTGCCCCTCCAGCCGACGCACCGCTTCTGCCAGCCAGAGTGTGGAGTAACCATTGGAGGTGCCGATCTCCAGCACCGCCTGCGCCCCACGGGTCTGCACCAGCACTGACAGCAACTCCCCCGTGTCGCGGGTGATATTGAGCAGCTTGCGGTGGCGTGCCTGCTGCATGCTGTCATTGCGCTCGCCAAGCTGCTCCAGCTGGCGTTTTAACTGTTCCAGTTCCATCAATATCCCTTTGTCCTTGCCCAAAACCGTTATCCCACTGCTCTTGGCTTGGTCTTTGGGAGTCAAATGATTGCTTTCAACCGCCATTCACACCACAAAGGATGAGAAAAGGACAACCATTTGAGGCAGAATTTGTGACGTCTATCTGTTACACTTCGCGCCCGCCATTTTCCGGCTCACTCTCTGACTTGATGTCAGGCGCAGCCGTCGGTGGTTACAACCTCCGTCTCGCTCATGCCGAGCTAACCAAGCCAAACACAGCCCAGCTGGAACACAGGAACCCATTATGAGATTTGAATCGTTCGATTTTGCCCCCGAGATTTTGCGTGCTGTCTCAGATTGCGGTTATCAGGAGATGACCCCTGTGCAGCAACAGGCGATCCCGGCCATTCGCCGTGGCCGCGATGTGCTGGCCAGCGCCCAGACCGGTACCGGCAAGACCGCCGCCTTCGCCCTGCCCATCTTGCAGCGTCTGGTAGACAATCCGGCTCCGGTCCAGCATTCCAACGCCCGTGTGCTGATCCTGACCCCGACCCGCGAGCTGGCGGCTCAGGTGGCGAGCAACATCAATGACTTCGCCAAGTATCTCGATATCACCACCATCACCATCGTCGGCGGTGGCAAGCAGGACGTGCAGGCCAAGAAACTCAAAGCGGGCGCCCACATCATTGTGGCCACCCCGGGCCGTCTGTTGGAGCACCTCACCGCCTGCAACCTCAGCCTCTCTGGCGTCGAGTGTCTGGTGATGGATGAAGCGGATCGCATCCTCGACATGGGCTTCAGTGCCGATGTGCAAAAGATCCTGCAAGCGGTCAACAAGACCCGTCAGAACCTGCTCTTCTCCGCCACCTTCTCCGACGCGGTGAAGAAGCTGGCCAACCTGATGCTGGATCGCCCGCAGATCGTCAGCGTCAACAAGCAGAACTCCACCGCCGACACCGTCAGCCACACCGTCTATCCGGTCGAGCAGAAGCGCAAGCGCGAGCTGCTCTCAGAGCTGATTGGCAAACAGAACTGGCAGCAGGTGCTGGTGTTCGCCAGTACCCGCGAGAGCTGTGATGTGCTGGTCGAGGAGCTGAACCTCGACGGCATCAAGTCCGCCGTGGTCCATGGCGAGAAGGCCCAGGGCAACCGTCGCCGCGCCCTGCGCGAATTCATGGAAGGCAAGGTACGGGTACTGGTCGCCACCGAAGTGGCCGCCCGTGGTCTGGATATCCCGGATCTGGAGTACGTGGTCAACTATGATCTGCCGTTCCTGGCGGAAGATTACGTGCACCGTATCGGCCGTACCGGTCGTGCCGGCAAGCGCGGCATGGCCATCTCCTTCGTCAGCCGTGAAGAGGAGCGCACCCTGCTGGAGATCGAGGCCCTGATCGGCCAGAAGATCCGCCGCATCATGGTGCCGGGCTATGAGGTGAGCAGCCGTGACGAGTTGATCAAGCATTTGCAGGAGCGTCGCCGCTTCGGCAAGCGGCCGCAGCGTGAAGATAACGCCGTAGCCCAGGTGATGGCCGAAGCCAAGCTGCAGGGTCAGCGCCTCAAGCGTCTGGCCGCCGCCAAGAAGCCCCGTCAGCCGAAATAAGGCGGGCAGTTGCTCTATTGAACCGCAAAGGCGCCACTGGCGCCTTTGCCATCTCTGTCATCGGTGTTGACCCCTGGTGGTCAACTGAAGGATTGCTTATGACCTCTCCGACCTACAATCAGGCCCTGCTCGAGATGGCCACTCAAAGCTTGGCCGAACTGGCCCGCACCGCCGAGCAAAAGGCGGGCAAGCGCACTCCGGCGCAAGAGAGCCACTTTCTCTGCACCTGGATGGCCGACTCCCTCAAGGAGAAGCGCTTCTCCCGTCTGGTGATGGAAGATTTGAAAGCTTGGGTGCAGCTTGGCCGCACTCTGGGTGCGGGCGCCGATCTCAAGGGATTGCTGGAGCGCATCGCCTTCCAATACCAGTGCGCCATGACCAATCCGCAGCAACTGGGGGCCAAGCTGGCTGCCCTGCTGGAGGAGCTCTCAGCGGCAGGCTGGCTGGTGCTGACCGAGAGCGAGGTGAACGCCAAGCTGCGCCTGCAATCGGGCGGTCAGGCGAGTCTGGTGGTAAGCCATAACGAATATGCAGGCCATATCGAGGACGGTGAGCTTGTCAAACCCCTCACCCTCTATGTGCGCGGTGACGAGAAGGTGCTGGCCGAGGCGGCCTTCAAGCACGGCCTGCTGCTGAGCCAGGGCAACAAGAAAACCACCCTGGTCAAACACCACAAGGCCTACCGGCTGATGCCAGACAACGCCCAACCGGCGCTGGCACTGCTGGGCGAGGCTCGCCAGATCGCCTGATCCCGCCTGTTTTCAGCAATAAAAACGGCAGACCCTCATTTAACGCAGGGCCTGCCGTTTTTTATTGTTCGATGTTTGGTGATGAGGTCTGGTAGTCGTTTAGCGGATCTTGATGCCAATCTGGCCCGCGTCACACCACTCGAACATCACCTCTTCGCTCTTGCCGCAGCAACTGCCACCACAGACCCGGCTTTCACGCTTGATGACCCGCCCCTTGCGCATCCAGACGCCGAGCATGGCCTCCACCGCATCTTCCGAGGTGTGGAAGTGGCGAGCCAGATCACGCCGGCTCACCTTCTGCTGCGCGGCGAGGTAATCCCCCAGCTCGCGCAGGATCATAAGGTCACCACCTTGCGGGCAACGATGTCACCGTGACGGCGACCGGCCCACCAGAGCAGTACCAGAGAGAGGCCATAGCTGACGATCCAGAACAGGCTCTGCTCCGGGTGAGCGGCGAAGGTCGCCACCTGATAGAAGAGGGTGGCGCACATAAAGGCCATATAGTTGCACCATACCGCCGTCATCAGCGCCCACTGGCGACCGGTTTCGCGCACCAGGGCACCCATGGCGGCGGCGCAGGGCATGTAGAGCAGCACGAACAAGAGGTAGGCAAAGGCACCGGCCGCCCCGTCGAAGTGGGTCTGCATATTACCGTAGGTGGAAACATCGACCTCCTGCGCTTCGGCGGCAGCTTTCTGGTCGTCGAGGTTGCCAACATCAAGCCCCATGGGGTCGCTCGGGTTGATCTCCGCCAGATTGGCCGCCACGGCATCGATCGCCTCGTGGAAACTAGCCACCAGCGAGAACTCGCTCTCCTCCTCTGCATCGCCACCACCGGCGTAGAGGCTGTTGAGGGTACCGACCACCGCCTCTTTGGCGAAGATACCAGTGACAATACCGACCGTGGCTTGCCAGTTGTCATCGCGCACACCGATGGGGTGCAGCACCGGCGTGACGGCCTGGCTAATCTTGCTCAGTACCGAGCTCTCCTGCTCCTGATGACCGAAGCTGCCATCGGTCCCCAGCGAGTTGAGCACGCTCAGCACGGCGACCACCAGTACGATGGTTTTACCGGCGCCAAAGACGAAGGATTTAAGCTTCTGCCAAGTCTTGATACCGACGTTGACAGGACGCGGCCACTCGTAATCCGGCATCTCCATCACCATGGAGTCGCTCTTGCCCGGCAGCAGGGTATTGCGCAGCAGCAGGCCAGTGAGCACCGCCACCAGAATACCGATGAGGTAGAGACCGAACACCAGGTTCTGGCCTGATTCAGGGAAGAAGGCCACCGCAAACAGGGCGTAAACCGGCAGACGGGCACCGCACGACATGAAGGGGGCCATGGCGGAGGTCATCAGCCGCTCCCGCTCGGAGTTGAGGGTACGGGTCGCCATCACCGAGGGGACGGTACAGCCAAAGCCCATCAGCATCGGCACGAACGCCTTGCCCGGCAGGCCGAGGCGGCGCATCAGGGCATCCACCACGAAGGCGGCGCGGGCCAGATAGCCGGAGCTCTCCAGTACCGCGAGGAACAGATAGAGGCAACCAATCACCGGAATAAAGGTGGCCACGGTCTGCAAACCAACCCCGAAGCCGTCAGCCAGAATGGCGCCCAACCATTCGGGGGCATTGATCAGCCCCAGCAGGTGGTGCACCCCATCGACAAACAGGGCGCCGCCCATGATGTCGAAGAAGTCGATAAAGGCGCTGCCCACCTTGATGGCGAACATGAACATCAGGTACATGACAAACAGGAAGAAGGGGATGCCAATCCAGCGATTGAGCAGCACCCGATCCAGCCACTCACTCTGGGCCTCGGTGAGCTTGCCCTTCTGCTGGCGAGCCTGTTGTACCCACTGGTGGATATGGCCGTAGCGGATATCTGCCAGTTGCAGGTCGATATCCTGCCCTTGATGAGCGCGAGCTACCACATTGGCGGCGGCCGCCTGCTGACCGGGCAGCAGAGTCTCCTGCATCACCGCATCCTCTTCCAGCAGGCGCAGGGCGCGGCCACGGGTAGTGAGGTGATGCGGGGCGAGCAGGGTCTCCAGCTCCGCCAGATCGGTTTCAAGCTCTTGGCCGTAATCGAGTTGCAAGGCTGCTTGCTGCTGACCGATAAACTGCCGGATCTGCTGCTTGAAGGCGGCAACCTGCTTGCTGTTGTGGGCAGAGAGGGCCACTACAGGGCAACCGAGGGATTTGCCGAGCTTGCTATCGTCGATGACGATGCGGCGCTTTTGCAGGATATCCAGCTTGTTGAGCACCACCACCATGGGCAGGCCCAGTTCGCGCAGTTGCAGCGTGAGGTAGAGGGAGCGCTCCAGATTGGCGGCGTCGATGACGTTGAGCAGCAGGTCGGGTTGTTGGCCCTGGGCAAAGCGGCTGGCGATCTGCTCGTCCAGACTGCCATCCTGACCCGCCAGGCTATAGATGCCGGGCAGATCCATCAGCTTGAAGTGATGCTCACCCGCGCTGAACTCACCCATCTTCTTGTCGACGGTGACGCCACTCCAGTTGCCTACCTGCTGGCGGGCGCCGGTCAGGGCGTTGAACAGGGAGGTCTTACCGCTATTGGGGTTACCTACCGTTACCAGGGAATAATTCATACCAGCTCTACCTCTATTTTCTTCTGAACCCGCCGCGTGCGAGTGGCAAGCTGCTTTGCAGGTTCGACTTCTTGTCTCTGAACCGCTCCCGGTGACTTTCTTGACCGAAGCGGTAGCCGAACAGGGGGTTATACCGGCTCGACTTCTATTTGCTGGGCCAGACTCTTTTGCATGGAGAGACAGATCCCCTGGCACTGGATCTGGAGCGGGTCCCCCAGGGGGGCGGAGCGCAGATAAATGACTTCAGTCTGGGGCAACAGGCCCATCACCATCAGTTTGCGGCGCAGCGGCCGGGCGAGCTGATTCATATTCTTGATGCGAGCACTCTGTCCCGGTGACAACTGCGTGAGTACCATGACTGACTCCTGAAGTTAAACAATAATAATTCTCTTTTACTTGGGGCATTATAAGCTGTGTCTTCAACTTTTATTTGAGTAAAATCAAACTCCGCTTAGCTAACCCATAAAGTAATGCCATGAATCACGACAACAACAGCCGCCTCGTTTACAGCACAGATGGCGGCATGATCAAGGAGCAGAGCGCTCCCCAATCCGCCTCCCCCTTCCCCACTGACGGCACCGTGCGCATTCGCCGCGAGACCAAAGGGCGCAAGGGCGCCGGGGTGATCACCATTCATGGCGTACCCGCCGATCAGCAAAAATCCCTGGCCACCCTGCTCAAGAAAAAGTGCGGCACCGGAGGCGGTATCAAGGAGGGAGTGATCGAGATCCAGGGGGATAAACGGGACCTGATCAAAACCGAGCTGGAGAAAGCCGGTTTCAGCGTCAAGCTGGTGGGTGGCTGATCCCCTTGTCACTCATGCGGTTTTTCCCTAGAATGCCCGCTCCCATCGAGGGGGAGTAGTCTCGCACGCCGGTGCCATCCATTGCATGAATACCGGTTTGCGGCCCTGATCAACATACTTGGTGCCAAATCACCATGGTCAGGGTGATCCATGCCAGCCATGGATTTGACAAGACCTTTGACGGGCCAGTGCCAATACCGGGGACGGATGGCGCAGGCTTGTCTTTGGTTTATAACAATTCCGTCCCCCGGTCATTTTTATGGAAGCCTTGTTAACCTCAACCCTCAGCGTCGCTATTGCCGAAATCGGCGATAAAACCCAGCTGTTGGCGTTGCTGCTCATCTGCCGTTTTCGCAAGCCCTGGCCCATCATCGCCGGCATGCTGGCGGCTACCCTGCTCAACCATGCGGGCGCGGCCTGGATTGGTGAGTTTATCAGTCGCTGGCTCGATCCCAAGATAATGACCTGGCTGGTCGCCATCGCCTTTATTGCCATGGCTATCTGGATTTTGGTGCCGGACAAGATGGATGACGAGGAGAGCTCGCTGGATAAATACGGCCCCTTTATGGCCACCTTCGTGCTCTTCTTTATTGCCGAGATTGGCGACAAGACCCAGATTGCCACCGTGCTGCTGGCTGCCAAGTATGACTCGCTGGTGCAGGTCATTACCGGTACCACCCTCGGCATGATGCTGGCCAACGTGCCTGTGGTGCTGATCGGCAAGCTGGGGGCGGACAAGCTGCCGCTCAAGGGGATCCGCATCGCCTGCGCCATCCTCTTCGTCGGCCTCGGGGTGAGCACCCTGATCTTTGCCTGATGGCCCGTACCCGATGACCAAGCCCTCCCCTGTGGAGGGCTTTTTTGTTTACTGCTGTGTCTATTGCGTAACCCGCTGTCGCAACCACCAGCCGCAGAGCCAAGGGGCAGTGCACGGTTGCGGGTGCCTCATGCCATAATGGGGCAAACCTCGCGGAGTCCCCCCATGCACAACGTATCAAGAGAGACGCTTCTCGAATGGGTCAAACAGGGACGGCTGGCGCCAGAGAAGCTGGCGGACGCCCTGACCCTCGCCGATCTTCCCCCCCATCCGGCGCGCTGGCAGTGGCTGTTTGACCGGCTGCTGCTCTGGCTCGGCGCCCTCTGTATCGGGGCAGGCCTTATTTTCTTCGTCGCCTTCAACTGGCAAGAGCTGGGCCGGGTCTCCCGCCTTGCCCTGCTGGAGGCGCCGCTGCTCGCCATGCTGCTTCTGCTGTGGCGCAAGCCCCTTGGGAAGACCCCCCGTCAGGCACTGCTGCTCGCCATCGCCCTCAATATCGGCGCCCTGCTGGCGCTGGTGGGTCAGACCTACCAGACCGGCGCCGATCCCTGGCAGCTGTTCGCCACCTGGGCGCTGATGCTGGTGCCGCTGGCGGTATTTGGCCAAAGCCCGCTGCTCTGGACCTTAAGCTGGCTGCTCGGCCAGCTGGCGCTGGTGCTCTACTGGCGGCTCGGTTTGTTCACGTTTTTCTTTACCTTCGATGAAGAGGGATTGGGCTGGTGCCTTACCCTGCTCAACGCCGCCCTCTGGGGTCTGCTTCTGCTGGCGCCAAACCGCTGGCGCCTGATGCCAAGCTGGCTGGCGGGCCTTGCCGCAGGTCTGGGGGCCACCCTGCTCACCCTGCTGGCGCTGTTTGATGCCGCCTCTGCGCTGGTGTGGCCGCTCTGGCTTGGCTGGCTCGCTGCGGCCTATGCCCTGTGGCATCACAGATTTATCGCCGGACTCGCCATGGGGTGCCTCAGCCTGATTGCCGTCATCCTCGCGGCGCTGGGCAAGTGGATGGAGCCCGACATCAATGGCTTCTTGCTGCTGAGCCTGATTGCCATCGGCCTTTCGGTCACCGCCGCCCGCTGGCTGCAACAACAACGGAGGTCTCATGAGTGATCTGACCCTTTGGCAAGCACTGCAACAGGCCAATCTGGTAGAAGGGGAGATGCCCCGCAACAACCAGCCACACTGGTCGAGCCGCTTTCTGCTGGGATTGGTGGGCTGGATTGCCGCCCTGTTCCTGCTCTTTTTCCTGTTTCTCACCTTCGAGCAGCTGACCCGCGAGGCCAACAGTGCCCTGCTGCTCGGGGCCGTGCTGCTGGCGGGGGCCTACGCCCTCAATCGCAGCCAAAGCGGCGATCTCTGGGATCAGTTCGTGCTGGCCCTCACCCTGGCGGCCGATGCCTGGCTGCTCTATGGCCTGCTCGATCAGCTGGATCTCCATCACGCCCTGCTCTGGTTTGGGTTGTGCCTGCTCTCCCTTGCCATCGCCGTGCTGTTCGATCACTGGCTGGTGCGGCTGTTTCACAGCGTGGCGGCGGCCCTGCTGCTCACCCTTGGTCTCGCCTGCCTCGGGCTGCAACTGCTGGCCCTGCCGCTGGTGATGGCGGCCATCACCTTCTGCTGGCTGCGGGCAGATAGGGATCCAGAGCGCCACCAGCTCTACCACTCCATCACGTTGGGGCTGGCCCTCTCGCTGCTGGTGCTGGGCCGTCTGCACCACCCGCTGTGGGATGGCGGCAGCAGCGTGCTGGACGAACTGGGGCTGTCTCGCCTGCCGATCTGGCTCAATCCCCTGATCTGCGCCGCCCTGCTGCTGGCGGTGATGGTGAAGCTCAAGCTCCCCCTGCTGTTTGGCCTGCCGCTGGTGCTGATCAGCGCCGTTATCCCCGGCATGGGGGCGGGCGCACTGGTGCTGATCCTCGGGTTTTATGCCGGCAGTCTGGGGCTGATGACCCTCTCGGCCCTGCTGCTGCTCGGCTATGGCTCGCTCTATTACTACGATCTGGGGCTCACCCTGATGACCAAATCCTGGCTGCTGCTGGGCTCCGGCATCCTGCTGCTGGGTGCCCGCCAGCTGCTCACCACCTTCGCGGCAAGGAGCGATTCATGAAACCCGTCACCCGACAGCTCGCCCTGTTGCTGAGCGGCCTCGCCATCCTGGCAGGCATCAATGCCACCGTCTGGCGCTATGAGCACGCCATGAGCAGCGGCGAAGTGGTGCTGCTGCGACTCGCCCCGGTCGATCCCCGCTCCCTGATGCAGGGGGATTACATGCGGCTGAACTACGAAATTGCCCGCGAGCTGACCAGCCGCGACGCCCGTACTACTCAAAACAAGGGCAGCGACACCCTGGTGATCCGCCTCGATGCCCATCAGGTGGCCACTCTGGTGGCCGATGGCAAACCGGATCGGCTCGCCAGCGATGAGCGGCTATTGCAGGTGCACCAGAGCGAACGGCAGTGGCAGATCGGCCCCGACGCCTACTTCTTTGAAGAGGGCTCGGGGGAGCAGTACGAAGCGGCCCGCTACGGCGAGTTCCGGCTGCAAGCCGATGGCAAGACCCTGCTGGTGGGGCTGCGGGATGAGGCCTACCAGCCCATCGGGCAGATCCGCGCCCGCTGGTAACGGCAGTGAGTGGCTATTTACTCTGTTCATGGTCACACTCAAGGGAAGGTTGATCGCTAAGGATGTTCCCAATGAGGATATGGCTGATCTGTCATCTGTTGCTGCTCTGCTGGGCCTCGACGGCCCGGGCTGATCTGGGCAAGCTCGAGTACCTCACCGAAGAGTACCCCCCCTACAACTTCAACGATCCGCAGGGCCAGCCCACCGGCCTTGCGGTCGATCTGCTGCAGATGATCTGGCAACACAGCGGCGTGACGCCCCAGCCGGTGCGCATCCTGCCCTGGGCGCGAGGTTATTACTTGCTAACCCAGAAGCCCAACGTGGTGCTCTTCTCCACCGCCCGCACCCAGGCCCGGGAGGATCTCTTCAAGTGGGTATGCCCCATCGGCTACTCGGAGTACATACTGCTGGGCCGCACAGCGCAGAACATCACCCTGACCGCCTTCGATCAGATGAGCCAGTACAAGATCAGCGCGGTGCGCTCGGACGCCGCCGAGCAGTTGCTGCTCAACAACGGCATGGATGACAACAACATCATCCCGGCCAACCGCCTGTCGCAGGGGTTGAAGATGCTGCTCTCCGGCCGCGCCGACCTGCTCGCCACCAGCAAGCTGGCGGGATATGACGCCATTCGCGAATTGAAGCTGAGCAGCGACGAATTCAACGTGGCCATGGTGCTGAGCGCCGAGCAGCTCTGCTACGCCTTCAGCCGTCAGGTGCCCGACAGCGAGATCACCCTCTTTCAGCAGGGCCTGACCCGCGCCCTCGCCTCGGAAGAGTTTCGCAAATTGCAGGCCAAATACCTGCCGGTGCGCTGAGCACTCACTCACCCGCTGGGCAGCGGTTCGCTGCCCATTTTATTGATGAAAGATGCAATAGAGGTGGCTAGCTATTCCCGCCGCAAGCAGTCAAACTGGGCTACATAGTTGATTGCGAAGGATCTTTCCCGTGCGGACATGGCACCTACCTCATCTGCTACTGCTCTTGTGGGCCACCTTCGCGCAGGCCGATCCGGGCAAACTCGAGTATCTGAGCGAAATCTCTCCCCCGTTTAATTTCAGCGACCAGCAAGGGATGCCGACCGGATTGTCGGTAGAGCTGATGCAGCTTATCTGGAAAGCGCGCGGCGTGTCGCCCCAGCCAATCCGCATTCTGCCGTGGGCCCGGGGCTACAACCTGCTGCAACAAAAACCCAATGTGGTGCTGTTTGCCACCGCACGCACCCCGCAGCGGGAAGCGCTCTTCAAGTGGGCCTGCCCCATCGATCACTCGGAATTTGTGCTGCTGGGGCGCAAAGCGGACAACATCACCCTCGGCTCCGTGGCCGAGATCAGCCGCTACAAGGTCGGCGTGGTGCGCTCTACCGTCTCCAAACAGCTGCTGCTCGAACGCGGTATCGATGAGCGCCAGCTGATGCTGGCCAACCGCCTCACCCAGGCGGCCAAAATGCTCACCTCAGGTCGCGCCGATCTCTTTGCGACCAACAAGCTGGCGGGCTATCAAACTCTGCAGCAGCTCGGCTTCAAGCCGGATGACTTTCATGTCGCCTTCGTGCTGGATGCCAGACCGCTCTGCTACGCCTTCAGCCGTCAGGTGCCCGACAGCGAGGTCGCCCTCTTTCAGCAGGCGCTGACCCAGGTCGTCGCCTCGGCGGATTTCTCGGCCCTGCAAGCCAAATACCTGCCGCTGCGCTAACGCCCCGATCGCCGCCGACATAGGGCGCTGGATGGCGGCCGCCCTCACGCATTTTTGCCAAACATGCTCCGTCGCCTTGGCGAAATCGGCCAGCTTGGTCACACTTGAGCAGATATTCCCTTGATCAGGATGGCAAAAATGAAACCATGGATTGGATTGGCCGGGGCGCTGCTGGCCACCCTCGCACAGGCGAGTCCTGAGCTCGGCAAACTGCACTACATCACCGAAGAGTACAAACCCTACAACTACGCCGATGCCAGCGGCGCCCCCACCGGCCTCGCGGTCGAGCTGCTGCAACTGGTGTGGAAAAAGACCAATACACCGGCGCAGCCCGTCACCATCATGCCGTGGGCGCGCGGCTACTACCTGCTGACCCAAAAACCTAATGCGGTGCTCTTCTCCACTGCCCGCACCCAGGCGCGGGATCCCCTGTTCAAGTGGGCCTGCCCCATAGGGTATGCCGAGATCGTGCTGGTGGGACTGGCCGATCGCAATATCACCATCACCAAGCTCGACGATGCCAAGGCATTCAATATCGGGGCGGTGCGGGCCGATGTGGGGGAGCAACTGCTGCTCAACAACGGCTTTGACGAGACCAAACTGATGGCCGCCAACCGGCTGGCACAGGCGCTCAAGATGCTCACCTCAGGCCGGGTCGATCTGGTCTCCACCAACAAGACCACCATGGAGCAGCTGATCGTCGAACAAAAACTCGATCCCGCCCGCTTCAAGGAGCAATGGGTACTGAGCTCGGAGCAGTTCTGCTTCGCCTTCAGCCATCCGGTGAGCGACGAGCTGGTCAAGGAGTTCCAGACCGGTTTGACCCAGGTGCTGGCGAGCAGCGAATACCCGTTGCTGCACAGCAAATACTTCCCAACCCCCGCCGCTAAATAGCGGCGCCGCGTCGAGCGCCAACAACAAGGGGCCCACCGCGGGCCCCTTCGCTTTTTACCGTTTGCACTTCACTCTTTTTACCGTTTGCACGCCTCTTGCGGCGTCACCCCACCGCCCTGCCACTGCCAAGCCCCGACAATCATCAACTAATCGCTAATTAATAAAAGTTTGTGCCAGCGCCAAAAATCACCCTTTTCTGATAGTTATCTCATCAAAACCATAGATAAGACCACTCTGGCTCCGTAATATGGCGACGGGCGTCTGTTGACCCCTTTTCCGAGATCAATGGTCAACGGCGCAATCTGGTAGCGACAGTCAGGGGCGGTAGCCACTTTAGCGGAGACCAGCCGGTCTCCCGCCCCTGCGCCAAGGTAACCGTCCCCTCTCCCCTTGCGGGAGAGGGCTAGGGTGAGGGGTCACTAGCCTGATGGGCATGCCTTCGCCATGCAGGACACGAGGACTCTGTCCTCGACGGGGTTTCGCCGCCGCTGCGCGGCTTGGCGAGTGACTTTGGAAAGACCCAAAGTCACCAAAGGTCTAATCCCCCAATTGTTCGCCCTCCTGCGTCGGGTTCCCTCGGTTCACCCGTTTGTCCCACGGCACGCGCCGATGGGCCATCCATGGCCCAGCGGCGCTCGCTCGGCGTCCTGCCTCGCGGCCTGGACAAACGGTCTCACCTCGGCGAACAACAGGGGGCAACAGCCAACCCGCAGCGCATTGCACCGCGCTAACAGCCCCCAGCCTATTCGGGGCAAAGATCGGGCGGGTTGTTATCTCACAGCCAGCCCCTTGCCCACCCCATGGCGAGATCAGATTGTCGCACCTATGCAACAAGCACCATCGACATAGTTGCATAGGTGAAAAAATCATGGTGGGTATAACGGCAACCGGTGCCCATCCCTATCGGGAAACGGTTTTATATTGAAGGCCCGATAGTGAGTATTTCACTGTAATAACTCCTTATTTCTCGAACGTCCGATTACGCTTCGCTAATCGAACCTACGGCCCTAATCGAACCTACAGACTAAAACTATTTTTTAGTGAATCTGTAGCCCACAGCATTAATTATCTTTATATTCATGAGAAGGTAGAACATGATACTTGATATTGAATTGGAAAATTGTTATGGAATCAGCAAATTAAAAAAGATTTTTAACCTCACCAAAAGTGATAATTGCTGTGGAGTTAACTCTCTATATGCACCAAATGGCACATTAAAAACCTCTCTAACAAAAACCTTCAAAGATATTGAAAAAAATGAAAATACTAGAGACATCATTTTTCCTGACCGCCAAACGATTAGAAAAGTTAAGATAAATGGCACTGACATTTCCGCTGAACAAATACTGACAATAGATTCATATAACGAAAGTTATAGCTCTCAACAACTATCAGCTTTACTTGTCAACAACGAACTGAAAAAACAATACGACACAGCCTTAAAAGAGGTAGATGACAAACAGGAATCACTAATAAAATCCCTATCGAAATGCTCAGGGAAAGCAGCTAAAGGGGTGCCTGAAATAATTTGTGAAGCATTTGCAAGAAATGAGAAGAAGTTACTAGAACTACTGGTTGAACTACATAGTGAAAAACATGAAAACCTAGAGCGTTTCAGCGAACTTAAATACAACGACCTATTCAATCCAAAAGTCGTTGAACTTATTTCATCTGGCGATTTAAACAAAGAACTAACGGAGTACGTTGAAACATACGAAAAACTAATCAGCGAATCTACAATTTTATCAAAGACATTTAATCATCAAAGAGCTGGTGATGTATCTAAAAATCTAAATGAATCAGGTTTTTTTACTGCTGCGCACAGTATAAATATTTCAGTAAAAGGAGAGAAACGTGAGGTTACCTCACAAGAGGAATTAAATAATTTACTGCTTCATGAACAAGAACAAATTTTACAAAACCCAACCCTCAAAGAAAAATTTAATAAATTCGATAGTAAACTAAAGACAAAAGACACTCAAATATTTCGTGACTATATCTCAGAACATCAGGATTTGCTCCCGGACTATAAAAATATATCCCAACTTAAGAAAAAGGTTATCCTGAGCTATTTACAATCACAACATCAACTTTGGAGTGATTTAGTAGAGACTTACAAACAAAATCAAGAGCTAATAAAGGATATTATCAAGCAAGCTCAAGATCAAAAAACAACATGGGAAAATGTTGTCGATACTTTTAATAAACGGTTTGATGTGCCATTTAAACTTAGTATTGAAAACCAAGATGATGTCATTCTAAACAAAGCAACACCCACAATTAAATTTCAATTCGATGATGGCCGTGATACTTCTGGAAAGATAAATCAAAGCAGCCTAATATCAGCTTTAAGTCAAGGAGAAAAACGTGCATTATACATCCTAAATGTTTTGTTTGAACTGGAAGTCAGAAAGAATACCGCCCAACATATTCTAATTATTATTGACGATATTGCAGACTCTTTTGACTATAAAAATAAATATGCAATTGTTGAGTATCTACGCGACTTATCAAAGTCTACTTTTTTCCACTTACTTTTACTTACCCATAACTTTGACTTCCATAGGATAATTAGCAGTCGTTTAAATGCGAAGCGACAAAATAGGCTGATGGCTGTAAAATCATCTACTGGGATAGAAATTATTCAAGAACGATATCAAAAAGATGTCTTTTCAACATGGAAACAAAACTTAAACACTGACGAAAAATACCTACTTGCAAGTATCCCATTCGCTAGAAACATTGCTGATTATTGTGGCATAGAACAACATTTCACGAAACTAACTTCATTACTACATCTAAAAGATGATAGTGCAACCATAACAAAAAATGATTTGCAAATAATTTACAGAAACATTTTCAATGACTTGCCTGACTTAGTACTACCAAATAGTCATGAGATCATAATAGATAAAATTCTACAGCAGAGTGATGCTTTGGTAATTGCAAACCACGAAACACCTGAACTTGAGTGTAAGGTTATTTTAGCTATGGCTATCAGACTTAAAGCCGAAGAGTTCATGATTGATAAGATAGCCGATAAGAAGTTTGTAAATTCAATCACCTCTAACCAAACTCGTGAGCTTTTTGACAAATATACGGAAAAATTTTCAACAGAACTAGAGAGTATAGCTCTGCTTGATCAAGTAAACTTAATGACTCCAGAAAACATCCACCTTAACTCTTTTATGTATGAACCAATTTTAGATATGTCTGCCAGTCGTCTTTACACTCTATACAATGATATTAAAGGTCTATTGAATATCTAGATTTCTATCTAGCGTTAAAAACCGCAGCCTTGAGCTGCGGTTTTTATTTCTATTCCCCAAACATGCCTTCATCCCAACCAAAACCCTATTTCCCCAACCCCTTGCACTGCTCTCCCCCTGCGGTGGGATAGGCGGTGAGCGTCTCATAGAGAGCGGCGCGCAGGCTGCCGGATTGGCAGAAATCACAGCTGCCGCCAGCGTCGATATCGGTGATGCGGGCGCCTTGCGGCCCGTCTTGTACCAGATAGGTGCTGACAAAACGGTAGGTGCCGCTGGGGGCGTCAAGCGGGGTGCCCGGCTCGCCAAAGGTGAAGCGCACCTTGACCTCGCTGCGATCCCGGCTGCCGGCGATGGCGCGCGAGGAGAGGATCTCCGAGCCCAGCAGGTTATCCCAGGCGTTGGGCAGGAAGGGGTTGCCCTCGACAAAGGGGGGCTTCTCGTCGGGGGCCTCGCGAGTGGCTATCTCGCGCGCCTTGGAGGCGGCATTGAGCAGGCAGAGCAGCTCGGGGGAGACGATAGTGGGCAGCGCGCCGCCAAGATCGCTCTGATAGAGGCCGCTCGGTTTGACTTGGCGCTCCCAGTCGAGAAACTGGGCCACCTTGGCCTTGGCGCGGGCACTGGCGGCCGGATCGAGTTTGCCGCTGGTGGTGGTGCCCGCATGGGCCGGGGCGAGCTGGGCCGCCGCAGAGAGGGCCAGTGCCAGCACGGGCCAGCTGGATATCTTCATGGTGCCATCTTCCTTATGTTCGCTTGCATGGGCCGCGCCTTGAACAACGCGCCGGGCCCTAAAAAAAGAGCGCAGCCCAAGGGCTGCGCTCTGCGTCAGATCGTCAACCGGCGGCCCTTAGGCTCGGCGCCAGCTGGTCTTGCCGGCGCTGTCTTCCAGCACGATGCCCATCTCGGTGAGACGGTTGCGGGCGGCATCCGCCGCAGCCCAGTTCTTGTCGGCACGGGCCTGATTGCGCTCGGCGATCAGGCGCTCGATCTCGGCAACCTCTTCGTCCGCTTCGTCCCCCTTGAGGAAAGCCTCGGGGTCTTGCTGCAGGATGCCGAGCACGGCGCCCAGCTCGCGCAGACGGGCGCCCAGCGCGGCGGCAACGGCCATGTCCTCACCCTTCTGGCGGTTGATCTCGCGCACCAGATCGAACAGGGCGGAGTAGGCTTCCGGGGTGTTGAAGTCATCATCCATCGCTTCCTTGAAGCGAACCACCTGCTCGTCACCACCGGCAGCAGCGGCTACTGGCAGATCGCGCAGGGCGGTGTACATCCGCTCCAGCGCGGCGCGGGCTTGCTTGAGGTTATCTTCCGAGTAGTTGAGCTGGCTGCGGTAGTGGCCAGACATCAGGAAGTAACGGACGGTTTCGGCGTCGTAGTGAGCCAGCACATCGCGGATGGTGAAGAAGTTGCCAAGGGATTTGGACATCTTCTCTTTATCCACCATCACCATGCCGCTGTGCATCCAGGTGTTGACGTAGTCGCCACCGTGGGCGCAGCAGGACTGGGCGATCTCGTTCTCGTGGTGCGGGAACTGCAGGTCGGAGCCGCCGCCGTGGATGTCGAAGTGGTTGCCAAGGTGCTTGGAGTTCATGGCGGAGCACTCGATGTGCCAGCCAGGACGACCCGGGCCCCAGGGGCTTTCCCAGGTCGGCTCGCCCGGCTTGGACATCTTCCACAGCACGAAGTCGAGCGGATTGCGCTTGGCATCCACCACGTCGACGCGGGCACCGGCTTGCAGCTGCTCCAGATCCTGACCGGAGAGCTTGCCGTAGTCGGCGTAGGATTCGACGATAAACATCACATCGCCGTTATCCGCCACGTAGGCGTGCTCTTTTTCCAGCAGGGATTGCACCAGCTCGATGATCTCTTCGATGTGCTGGGTGGCGCGCGGTTCGATATCCGGGCGCACCATGCCGAGGGCGTCGAAGTCGGCGTGCATGTCGCCGATCAGACGCTCGGTCAGCTCGTCGCAGGTCACTTGGGTCTCGGCGGCACGCTTGATGATCTTGTCATCCACGTCGGTGATGTTGCGCACGTAGGTGAGGTCGTAACCGGCGTAACGCAGGTAGCGAGCAACCACATCAAAGGCGACGAAGGTGCGGCCGTGGCCGATATGACAGTGATCGTAGATGGTGACACCACACACATACATGCCCACCTTGCCCGGGTGGATAGGTTTGAATTCTTCTTTTTGACGAGTGAGTGTGTTGTATATCTTCAGCATCTTCTAACCACTGCCTGTGAGTAAAATGGTTGGTCATAATACCCCGTTCAGGGGCAGAAAACGAGGCAGAAAAGCGGGCCAATCCCGCCTGCCAGCACGGTTACGGCGCCAGAGAGACTATGCCGCCAGCCCCTGATGGGCTAGAATTGCCACCACTTTATGCCATACACCTGCGGGCACTTCGTCGCCCGCATCAAATGAAAGGACATATCATGGTCACTCTGCACACCAATCACGGCGACATCACCCTCACCCTGAATGCTGAAAAAGCCCCGGAAACCGTGGCCAACTTCCTGCAATACTGCCGTGACGGTCACTACGACAACACCATTTTCCACCGCGTCATCGACGGCTTCATGATCCAGGGCGGCGGCTATGCCCCGGGCTTTGAAGAGAAAGACACTCGCGCTCCCATCAAGAACGAAGCGGCTAACGGTCTGTCCAACAAGATCGGCACCATCGCCATGGCCCGCACCATGGAGCCGCACTCTGCCAGCGCCCAGTTCTTCATCAACGTGAACAACAACGATTTCCTCGACTTCAAATCCGCCACCACTCAGGGCTTCGGCTACTGCGTATTCGGTGAAGTGACCGCCGGCATGGACGTGGTCAACAAGATCAAGGGCGTCAAGACCGGCAACTACGGCCGCATCCACCAGGACGTGCCGGTAGAAGACGTGGTGATCACCAAGGTGACCCTTGCTGACTGATCTCTGCCGACTCGGCACTGACAAAACTGCGGCCCCGGCCGCAGTTTTTCCATCTGCCTCCTCCACTGCCAGCCCAAACTGGCGCCGCCTCGACTATCTGGCCCACGGAAACCCGCGCCAGCGCTCGGCCCATGCCCTGCTCACCGCCGGTGTGTGGGATGAGCTGGCAACGCAGTGCGCCGATCTGGCGCTGGTGAGCACGCTCGCCATCGGCCTCGATCGGCCGGGCAGCGATCTCGATATTCTCTGCCAGCATCCAGATCCCGCCAAGTTTGCCGCAAGGCTCGAGGCTCAAGGTTGGCAAGCGAGCGTCAAGGGCGACAATATCTGGCTGCTGGAGCGCACCTTTTCCTGCCTCGACCAGAGCTGTGCTAATAGCGGTTCTGACAAGAGCGATGCCTGCTGGCTGCTTGAGCTCTATGTCACCCCAGCTCCCATCGAGACGCTGAACGGTTGGCGCCACCTCACCCTGATGGCGGTTTTGCTGCAATGCTTTGGCGATGCTTTCTATCAGGAGGTATTGCGCCTGCGCCTTGAAGAGGGACTAAAAGGGGAGGCGGCCATGTGCCGGTTGCTGGGGCTGGCTGGAGATCCTTATGAAGCGCTGCTGACGCTGGAGGGACGCAATCTTGCCGAGCTGGCATGGCAGCCGCCATCCCGTGACGATATCCATACCTCAACTGGCGCGATGGCGCCCGCAGCGCACTATTCGTCCCCTGTTGTGTCTACTACCTCTGCCACCCCTGTTTGCCCTGTTTCGACCGAGAGCCCGACCCCCACATCATGAGCACCCTCTTTATCAGTGACATTCACCTCTCTGCCCAGCGGCCCGATATGACCGCGGCACTGGTGCGCTTTCTCGAGCACGACGCCCCCGGCGCCGATGCCCTCTATGTGCTGGGGGATCTCTTCGAATTCTGGGTTGGCGATGATGACCCCAATCCGCTCCATCAACAGATGGCCGATGCCTTCTTGGCCCTGAGCCAGCAGAACGTGCCCATCTACTTTATCCACGGCAACCGCGACTTTCTGCTGGGCCAGCAGTTTGCCAAGCGCGCGGGGATGACATTGCTGGGGGACCCCTGCGTGATCGACCTCTATGGGGAGCGGGTAGTGCTGAGCCACGGGGATCTGCTCTGCACCCTGGATGAGGGGTATCAGAAGTTTCGTCGCATCACCCAGCTCAAGTGGCTGCGCTGGCTCTTTTTGCGACTGCCGCTTGCCCGCCGTCAGGCCATCGCCTGCAAGATGCGCGGCCAAAGCCAGATGGAAAATGCTCACAAGAGCCAGATCATCATGGATGTGACGCCCGCGGCGGTAGACGAGATGCTGCGCGCCCATGACTGCCGGATGATGATCCACGGCCACACCCACAGACCCGCCATCCACGACTTCACCCTGGACGGTCACCCCGCGCGGCGTATCGTGCTGGGGGACTGGTTCGAGCAAGGCTCGGTGCTGGTCTGTCGCCCCGGCGAGCAGCAGCTGGAGATGCGGGCGCTGGCAGAGGCTTGATAGCCCGCCAGTCCGGTTGACCACCAAGCGCCGCCCCCCATCACTCCCCATCGTTCGCGCCATCCGGTTCACAGCGCATCAGGCGCGAGCGAATAAGTGGTGATCGCTCACAGATCAGCAAAGCAAACCTGCACTCCGCCTTCAGTCCCCGGGTTGTGTGAACTCCGTCACCTTGCCACTTGCCAATTGAGAGGATGATGGCGCTCAGGCAGAAATGTCTTTCTCGCCAGCTATTTCAACAAGTTGAGGTTTGTATGCCTGACAGCAATGTGGTCGCTCACCCGTTCGATGCCAAAAAGATCAATGTCAACGATCCCTATGAGATGAAGCAGTGGATCAAAATGTTCGAGTGCACCGAGGTCCAGCTGAAACGGGCGGTCAAGGCAGTCGGCACCTCAGGCAAGGCGATCAGAAAATACCTCAAGAAGTGAGGGCACAACCCCGTCACAAACCCGGCCCCGCTCGCGGGGCTTTTCTCATCTTGGCCTTTACGTGGGCCCGTCCCCGCCCCTGTTTGGCGGCGCACATACCGCCATTCAACCGCTCATAACCGGACTGTGCAGCGCGGATAAGGCCAGCGCCGTCCGCCGTCCGACAGCTTGTGACCAGCCAGCGCCATCCGGCCCTTCGCATCCCGGCATCCCTGCCTATAATGCGGGCTCAAACACACAGAGAGGATTAATCCATGGGCTTTATCACCTGGATCGTATTGGGACTGTTGGTGGGTATTCTGGCGAAGTGGATCATGCCTGGTCGCGACGGTGGTGGTTTCTTTATGACTGCCCTGCTGGGAATTGTCGGCGCCATGGTTGGCGGCTATGTGGGTACCCTGCTGGGGCTGGGCTCGGTGACCGGTTTCAATATCCCGAGCATCGCGCTGGCGACCGTGGGCGCCCTTATCGTCCTGTTTGTCTTCAACAAGATCCGCAGCTGACCCCCAACGCCATCTATGTGTAGATAAACAGGGCACCGAGAGGTGCCCTCTCTTTTTTTATCGCCCTCACGATGTTGCCAGCGGCAAGATCAGCCTCACCAGCAAGCCCCCCAGCTGGGTGGCCGGCAGCAACACCACTTCGCCGTGGTGGTAGTGGGCGATATCGCGCACCAGCGCCAGACCAAGCCCCGCTCCCGGCTGTTCGCTCCCCTGCTCGAGGCGCTGGAACGGCTGCCAGACTCGCTCCGCCAACTCGGGGGCGATGCCGGGGCCGCTATCCTCCACCTCCAGCCAGATCTGCCCGTTGCTTCGCACCACCCGCGCCGTCACGGTGCCGTGGGGTGGGGTGTATTTGATGGCGTTGTCGAGCAGGTTGGCACAGAGCTCCCCGAGCAGCAGCGGCTCCCCCGCCACCATGATGGCGGACTCCTCCCCCTCGTAACCGAGATCGATCCCCTTGCTGCGGGCCTGCGCCAACCGTGACAGACAAGCCTGCTGCACCAGCGCCGTCAACTCCATGGGCTCCCGTTGGCGCAGCCCGGAGCACTCGTCCGATTTGAGCCGGGCCAGCAGCAGTAACCGCTCGGTCAGGGCGATGGTGTGATCGAGCCGCACGGCCATGGCATCGAGGCTTTCGCTCATCAGGGCCGGATCGCCACTGCCGCGCGCAACCTCCACCTGGGTTTTCAAAATGGTGAGCGGGGTGCGCAGTTGATGGGCGGCATCGGCGCTAAAGCGCTCCTGCCGGGCCACCAGCTGGCGCAATCGGGCCAATTGGCGGTTGAACGCCTGCACCAGCGGCCGGGTCTCCTGCCAGGGAAGCAAATCCGGCAAGGGGGCAAGATTGGCGGCATCGCGGCGCAGGATCTCCCGCGACAAACGGCGCATCGGGGTGAGCAGCCGTTTGAGCAACAGATAAGCGAGCAGCAGGGTGAGCACCACCAGCGCCCCCTGGGTCAACAGGGCCGACCAGAGCAACTGCTGTGCCAGTTGCTGGCGGCCGAGCAGGGTTTCCGCCACCGTGATGCGGGCCATGCCGGTGACGCCCCCCTCGCCTACCGGTTGCAGCAACATCACGGCGCGGATTGGCGCCTCCTGATAGAGGCCGTCGTAGAAGTAGGCGAGCGCCGGATAGCGGTCGGTCAGGGGCGTACCGTCCGGCATGGGGGGCAGGTCGTCAAAGCCGGAGATGACCCTATCGTCGATGCCGCGCACCTGATAGAAGAGGCGATCGCGCATGTTGCGCTCGAAGCTGTCGAGCACCACGTAGGGCACATCCACCTTGAGGCTGCCCTCGGCCGCCGTCAGCCGCTCGGCGACGGTGCGGGCAGAGGCGAGCAGGGTGCGATCATAGGCCGAGGTGGCCGCCGCCAGCGCGCCGTAGTAGCTGTACCAGGCCGAGGCGGCCCAGAGGATCAGCAAGGGCCCCCCCAGAAATAGCAGCAGTTGATGGAGCAGGGAGCGACTAATGGGAGGCCTCCGGCGCCGCTTCCAGCAGATAGCCGAGACCGCGCAGGGTGGTGATCACCACCCCGCTGCCTACCAGCTTTTTGCGCAGCCGGTGGATATAGAGATCGATGCTGTCGAGCCCCACCTCGTCATCGAGGTTGAACACCTGCTCGAACAGCTGCCCCTTGGCGACCGGCCGCCCGTGGCGGTACATCAGCGCGGTCAGCAGCGCCAGTTCGCGCGGAGTCAGGGCAAGGCGGGCATCGGCCAGCAGAAAATAGCCGTCGGGGTGCAGGGTCAGGCGCCCCAGCCGCAGCTCGGCACCACCGCTTTCGCTGCGCCGCAGCAGGGCTCGCAACCGGGCATCCAGCTCCCCCAGATCGAACGGCTTGGCCAGATAGTCATCGGCACCGGCATTGAGGCCGCAGATCCGCTCCTCCACCGCGCCGCGGGCGGTGAGCAGCAGCACCGGCACCCCCTGCCCCCTACTGCGCAACCGGCCGAGTACCGCCAGCCCGTCGAGCTTGGGCATCTCGATATCGAGCACCGCCAGCGAGTACTGTTCGTGGCGCAGCAGGTGGTCAGCCTGAGCCCCGTCAGCCACCCAATCCACCGCGAAACCGGCGGTGGTGAGTGCCCGCGACAGCCAGTGGGCCAGTTCGTGATTATCTTCTGCCAACAGCAAGCGCATCCCTATCCCCTTGTTCCTAACCACGGCATCCAGCCGCACTGCTTCAACTGCATCCCTTCGTCACTGCCAGTGCAGGAGAAGGTGCGATCAGGGTCACACTCCCGGCTCTTGGTCAGCGATTGAAAGGTGAATGAAAGGTTGTTGTTTTAACAATTTCGCATCACTTCGTCTATCGACGGAGTCACACCCAGGAAAAACAACGACAAGATGGAGCACACAACCATGAAGCAACGCACACGTCATGCCCTCGCCCTGCTAACCCTGCTCGGCGCCCTGCCACTGCAGGCGGCCGAAAGTGCCGCGACCCCGAGCCGTACCGAATGCATCGCACCGGCCAAACCGGGCGGTGGTTTCGATCTCACCTGCAAGCTGCTGCAGGTGAGCCTGCAGGAGACCGGCACCATCGACAAGCCGATGCGGGTCACCTACATGCCGGGCGGGGTCGGCGCCGTGGCCTACAATGCCATCGTGGCCCAGCGCCCTGCCGAGGCGGGGACTGTGGTCGCCTTCTCCGGCGGCTCCTTGCTCAACCTCTCACAGGGGAAATTTGGCCGTTACGGGGTGGACGATGTGCGCTGGCTGGCGGCGGTGGGCACCGATTACGGCATGATCGCGGTGCGCCACGATGCCCCCTATCAGAACCTCAAGGAGCTGGTGAGCGCCATGGAACGCGATCCCAATAGTGTGGTGATCGGCGCGGGTGCCTCCATCGGCAGTCAGGACTGGATGAAGACGGCGCTGCTGGCCAAACAGGCCGGGGTTGACCCCCACAAGATGCGCTACGTCGCCTTTGAGGGGGGTGGCGAGCCGGTCACCGCACTGCTTGGCAACCATGTGCAGGCGGTCTCCGGCGATCTGAGCGAGATGGTGCCCTATATCGGCGGCGACAAACTGCGGGTGCTGGCGGTGTTCTCTGCCGAGCGGCTGCCCGGCAAGCTGGCCACCATCCCCACCGCCAAGGAGCAGGGTTATGACCTGGTGTGGCCGGTGATCCGCGGCTTCTATGTCGGCCCCAAAGTGAGCGACAGCGAATACCAGTGGTGGAAGCAGACCTTCGATCAGCTGGTGAAGACCGACACCTTCAAGGCGCAGCGGGATCTGCGCGGCCTGTTCGAGTTTGACCTCACCGGCGAGGCTCTCGACAGCTACGTCAAGGAGCAGGTAGCGCAATATCGCGAGCAGGCCAAAGCCTTCGGTCTGGCCAAATAGGAGCCGCAGCCATGAGCGATCGCATCTTCGCCGCCATCTGGCTGCTGCTCTGTCTGGCAGGCGCCGCCATCGCCTGGCAGATCCAGAGCGAATACAGCTATGAGCCGCTGGGGCCGCGCCCCTTCCCGCTCGGCATCATCGGCCTGATGGCGCTCTGCGCCCTGTTGCTGCTGCGCCGCCAGCCGGACACCGTCAGCTGGCCGCCGCTGCGTACCCTGCGCCACCTCGCCATCATGGTGGTGGCGCTGGCCGGGTACGGTGCCAGCTTCGAGTGGCTGGGCTTTCCGCTGGCCACCACCCTGCTCACCTTTGTACTGGGGCGCCTGTTTGGCGCCTCTGCCAAGGCTGCCCTGCTCTCCGGCGTCGTCGGCGGTCTGGTGCTCTATCTCGCCTTCGACCGGCTGCTGGATGTCACCTTGCCCCTCGGCGTCTGGTTCTCTTAAGGAGTCAATATGGATACCTGGATGTACCTCTCTCAGGGCTTTGCGGTGGCACTCACCCCGGAGAATCTGGTGATTGCCCTGATCGGCTGCTTTGTCGGCACCGTGGTCGGCCTGCTGCCGGGCCTTGGCCCCATCAACGGGGTCGCCATCCTGTTGCCGCTGGCTTTTGCCCTGAAACTGCCCCCCGAATCGGCGCTCATTCTGCTCGCCACCGTCTATATCGGTTGTGAGTATGGCGGGCGGATCTCCTCGATCCTGCTCAACGTGCCAGGGGATGCCGCCGCCATCATGACCGCGCTGGATGGCTACCCCATGGCCCAGCAGGGCAAAGCGGGAGTAGCTCTCTCCATCTCGGCGGTCAGCTCCTTTGTCGGCTCCATGCTCGCCATCGGCGGGATCATTCTGTTCGCCCCGGCGCTGGCGCGCTGGTCACTGGCCTTCGGCCCGGCGGAGTATTTCGCCCTGATGGTGTTCGCCATCGCCTGCCTTGGCAGCATGATGAGCCAGAACCCGCTCAAGTCCTTTATGGCGGCGCTGATTGGGCTCGGGCTCGCCACCGTTGGGGTGGATGCCAACACCGGCGTCTATCGCTTCACCTTCGACAGCGTTCACCTCTCGGACGGGGTGCAGTTTATCGTGGTGGTGATCGGCCTCTTCTCGGTGAGCGAAATCCTGCTGATGCTGGAGCACACCAGTGGCGGCGGCAAGCTGGTGCGCACCACCGGACGGATGCTGTTCAACTTCAAGGAGCTAGTCCATTGCACCGGCACCATGTTGCGCTCCTCCACCATCGGCTTCTTCGTCGGCATTCTGCCCGGCGCCGGTGCCACCATCGCCAGTGCCATCACCTACATGACCGAGAAGCGACTGGCGGGGCCCAATGCCAAATTCGGCGAGGGGGACATTCGCGGCGTGGCCGCGCCGGAGGCGGCCAACAACGCCTCAGCCTGCGGCTCCTTTATCCCCATGCTGACCCTGGGGGTGCCGGGTTCGGGCACCACGGCGGTGATGATGGGGGCACTGACCCTCTACAACATCACCCCGGGCCCAACCATGTTCACCGAACAGCCCGATGTGGTGTGGGGACTGATCGCCGCCCTCTTGCTGGCCAACGTCATGCTGCTGGTGATGAACATCCCCATGGTGGGGCTCTTTACCCGCATGCTCTCCATCCCGCTCTGGTTTTTGGTGCCCGCCATCGCCAGCGTCTCGGCGGTGGGAGTCTATGCGGTGCACAGCACCACCTTCGACCTGTTGCTGATGGTGGCCCTCGGGGTCTTTGGCTACCTGCTGCGCAAGATGCACTTCCCCATGTCACCGCTCATTCTGGGCTTCGTGCTGGGTGAAATGCTGGAGCAGAACCTGCGCCGCGCCCTCTCCATCAGCAATGGCGACACCGCCATCCTGTGGAGCAGCGGCATCAGCCAGACCCTGCTGGTACTGGCCATCGTAGTAATCACCCTACCCCCGCTGGTACGCCTGCTGCGCCGCCGCAAAGCCGATCCGCTGATCCCGGACGCCCGCCCGGAGCAGGGAGCCTGATCCCCTCTGAACAGAAAGAGGCACGCCAGCAAACTGGAGTGCCGTTAACGAACAAGGGCCCCACACAGTGGGGCCCTTGTTTATGAATGGCGTGTTGATGCCATCCCGCGATTCAAGTCAGTAGGTCACTGCGCGTCCGGCTGGTTGGCGGGGGCGGCTTTGATAAAGGCTTGCAACTGTTCGCAGTTGGCGACGATGCGGCGGATGGTGGGGTAATCGTCCAGGGTCATGTCGTAGCGACGGGCGTTGTAGACCTGGGGCACCAGCATGCAGTCGGCCAGGGTCACTTCGTTGCCGACGCAGTAGACACCGGCGGTGGTCATCAACAGCTGTTCGAGGGCGGTGAAGGTCTCGTCAATCCAGTGGCGATACCAGCGGGCCTCCTGCTCGTTGTTGGCCCTGAAGTGTTCTTCCAGATAGTTGAGTACCCGCAGATTGTTGAGCGGGTGAATATCACAGGCGATCATGTTGACGATCTGGCGCACCCGGGCCCGCGCGTCGGGGGAAGAGGGCATCAGAGAGTAGGCGGGATAGGTCTCGTCAAGGTACTCCATGATGGCGACCGACTGACCGATCTGCACATCGCCATCCACCAGAAACGGCACCAGCCCTTGGGGGTTGATCCGGCGATAGGCCTTCTCGCTCTGCTCGCCTTGCCGCAAATTGATGGGATGCTGCTCGTAGGTGAGCCCCTTGAGCTGCAACACGATCCGTACCCGAAAACTTGCCGACGAACGCCAATAGCCAAACAACTGCAACATAATCTGTCCCTGCATCTTATCTGGGCCCGAAGCCCGGCAGGTGCTCGCCACCTGCCTCCTTGTGTATCCGGCACCGGTTGAGGGCTCGTCGTGATCCGGACATATCCCGAATATCCTTGCCGCCAACCGGCGCTGGCCATCAACCTCCCTGACCGCTCGCTGGCACCACCTGTTGAGAGATAGTGCCAAACAGGTTTTGGCCAGAGCGATCTTCCATCGCGATCGACACTCTATCACCAAACTGCAAATAGGGGGTTATAGCTTGATCACAATCAAGAATTTCCAGCATGCGGCGCTCGGCGATGCAGGATGAACCGGCGCTGCGATCGTAGTTGGAGACGGTGCCCGAGCCGATGATGCATCCCGCACCAAGGGGGCGGGTCTTGGCCGCATGGGCAATCAGCTCGAAGAAGTTGAAGGTCATGTCCACCCCGGCATCCGGTGCGCCAAACAGGGCGCCGTTCAGATGGGTGCGCAGGGGCAACAGCACCTTGCCATCGCGCCAGTCATCGCCCAGCTCATCCGGGGTGATGGCCACCGGCGAGAAGGCGCTCGACGGCTTGGACTGGAAGAAACCAAATCCCTTGGCCAGCTCCCCCGGAATGAGATTGCGCAGGCTCACATCGTTGACCAGCATCAACAGTTTGACGTGACTGGCGGCCCCCTGCGGGCTCACCCCCATCGGCACATCGTCGGTGATGATGGCCACCTCCGACTCGAAATCGATCCCCCACTCCTCGGAGCCCATGACAATGGGCCCACGGGGAGCCAAAAAGCTGTCGGAGCCCCCCTGATACATCAACGGATCGTGCCAGAAGCTTTCCGGCATCTCGGCGCCGCGAGCCTTGCGCACCAGCTCCACGTGGTTGACGTAGGCGCTGCCATCGGCCCACTGATAGGCACGCGGCAAGGGAGAGAGGCAAGACGCTTCGTCAAAGGGGAACGCCTCGGCCACACGGCCCTCGTTAAGCTGCTGATAGACAACCTCCAGCCTAGGGGCAACCTCGGCCCACTCATCGAGGGCGGCCTGCAAAGTCGGGGCAATCTCGCTCACCCGTACCGCCCAGGTCAGATCCCGGCTCACCACCACCAAAGCGCCATCGCGCTTGCCATTGTTAAATGTTGCCAATTTCATAAGCGATTCCTTATTTGCCGGCAGCCACGCTCGGGCGCTGCCAGCTGGAGACATACCGGGTGTTCTCGATCCCTTCGCACAGACTGCCAACGTTCAGCGCATCGCGGGTATCGAGCATCACCGCTACCTCGTCGGTAAACTTCTTGGCATAGGCCTGCCCTGCCGCAAACGCCTTGGGATGGGGGCCGTGGGTGAAACCGGCGGGATGGAAGGTGACCATGCCCCGCTCGATATTGTCCCGGCTAAAGAAATCCCCCGCGTGGTAAAAGAGCACCTCGTCGTAATCGTCATTGCTGTGATAGAAGGGCACCTTGAGGGCGCCGGGATCGCTCTCGATGGGGCGCGGCACGAAGGTACAAATCACGAAGCGGCTCGCCACAAAGGTCGAATGAGCCGACGGCGGCAGATGGTAGCGATGGCTCATCAGCGGGCGGATATCCCGCCAGTTGAGGCGCACCACGCACAAGTCCCCGTGCCAACCTTGCGCATCAAGCGGGTTGAAGGGCCAGGTGATGACCGACACCTGATCGTGGCGCTTCACCTGCAGCGACCAGGGATTCTCATCCTGCTGGGCTAAAAAGCGTTCATTGATGGCGGGCACATCGAGCGCCGCCGGGTCGAAGATGGCGTGATTACCCACCAGCCCCTTATCCGGCAGCTGGTAGCTGTCGTTGGTCGCCTCGATCATCAGGATGAACAGGGGCGCCGTCGGCTCGATGCGCCACATGGTGCCGCGGGGGATCACCACGTAGTCGCCATCGCGAAGAGTCAGGTGGCCGTAGTCGCAGAAGAACTCTCCGCTCCCTTCATGGATAAAGAGCAGCTCGTCACCGTCGGCGTTGCGCACCAGAAACGGCATCGCCTCGGAGAGCCGCCAGATGCGATAGCGGCAGTGGGGGTTGCTGAGAATATCGGGGGCCACCCAGGGGGAGAGGGAACTCACCTCATCCTGCAGGGCATTGAGGTCAAACAGCCGTGGCCGCAGCGGTCCCTCCCAACTGATCCAGTCAGTGGGGGCATGCTTGTGGTGCATGTGGGTAGCTGGGCCGAAAAAGCCGCTTCGCCCCAGCTCGCGCTCATAGATGGCCTGCTCCGGCAGGTCGGCATGGGCTTGCCGGGAGTGGGTCCCCTCCCGATGGGGGAAGTTAATCCAGTTACGCATCGCTCGCTCCCTCTTTGCGGGCACCCTTCTCATCCTCGCCGCCATCCAGCACGCCACGGCGGATCTGGTCCAGCTCGATCGATTCAAACAGTGCCTTGAAATTGCCCTCGCCAAACCCTTCGTTGCCCTTGCGCTGGATGATCTCGAAGAAGACCGGGCCTATCACGGTATCGGTGAAGATCTGCAGCAGAATGCCATCCTTGGTGGGGGAGCCGTCGATGAGGATGCGCAGCTCTTTGAGTGCCGCCAGATCCTCCTGATGCCCCTCGACCCGGCTGTTCACCTTCTCGTAGTAGATATCCGGGGTCGGCATAAAACCGGTACCGCGGCTGCGCAGGGTGCGGATGGTGTGGTAGATATCGCTGGAGGCCATGGCGATGTGCTGGATCCCCTCCCCTTTGTACTGGCGCAGGTACTCCTCAATCTGGGACTTGTCATCCGCCGACTCGTTGATGGGGATGCGGATCTTGCCGCAGGGGGCAGTCATGGCGCGTGAATGCAGCCCGGTCAGCTTGCCCTCGATATCGAAGTAGCGAATTTCACGGAAGTTGCCGATCCGCTCATAGAAGTTGGACCAGACATCCATATTGCCGCGATGCACGTTATGGGTCAGGTGATCGATCTCCATAAGACCGGCATCTACCTCTGCCATCCGGGCCTGCCAGTCGGGGTAGAAGACAAAATCCACGTCATAGATGGAGCCCTTGTCGCCATAACGGTCGACAAAGGAGAGGGTGCTCTCGCCGATACCGTAGATGGCGGGAATATTGAGCTCCATCGGGCCAATCTTGCCGACAAAGGGCTTGGCCCCCTTGGCGATGGCGTACTGCTGGGCTTTGCCCGCATCGCTCACCCGAAATGCCATGCCGCAAACGCTCGGCCCGTGCAGGCTGGCAAACTGCTCCGCCTGGGAGTGAGGCTCGGCATTGACCACAAAGTTGATATCCCCCTGCCGGTAGAGCCAGCACTGCTTGTGTTTGTGCTTGGCGACCTCGGCAAACCCGAGCGAAACGAACAGGCTCTTGAGGGCAGCAATCCCTTTGGCATCGGGGGCCGTGTACTCGACAAACTCGAAACCGTCAGTACCTAACGGATTGATGGTATGGGTGGCGGAAGAGGTGGCATTCATCGGGCGCTCCTTGCTCTTGATTCGGTTAAAACGGATTGCAGCACCCAGCGGTGCGGCAAGTGTTAACAACTTGTTTCATTAGAAGCAGGGCATAGCAGGAAGAGAAGAGGCGGGTTGCAGATAGTTTTTCGCAGCTGGCAGCAAAGAATGTAAATGGATTGTGACATTTAAGCCGCAGCCTTGCGGATCAAACGGTGACGACCCGCATGGCTGTCAGCTTTGCATTACAGTTGCCAGTTTTTGACCATCAGATGGGGCAAGCAGGCCCGGGCCTTTTGCAGTCGCACAGGCGTCGGATTGATCAACCACGCCTCTTTCCCCAACCCCAGCAGCGGCAGATCGTGCAGGCTGTCGCTCAAGGCCAGCTCGGCATCGAGGGCGCAAATCTCTGGCAACAGCTTGTGCTGGCCGTGGCAATAGAAGCGCGGCATCAGGCCGCCAAAACGGTAGTGCATCTGCGAGCCAATGATCCGGTGGGGCAACTGGCCGGGCAGTTGCTGATAGAGCTGGGCCCGCACCAGCGCGCAGGGGCTGGCGGAGATCACCCAGCAGCGCGCCCCCTCACTTTGCAGCAATTCGCGAGCCTGACGATACAACCCCGGCCTGGTGCTGCAATAGGCACGCACCAGCTTGCGCCAGCCCAAAGGGGAAAGCCCCAACGTGATGGCCCACCAGATAAGGGAGATACCGCGCCGCCGCTGGCTGGGTAGCAGCTGACTTGGCAACAAATAGACCAACCCACCCAGCGCAATCACTGGCAACAGCAGCTGCGGCCAGATCCGGCGGCGCAGGATATAGCACAGCAGACCGGCGTGGCTGTCGCCGGGGGCCAGGGTGTCGTCAAAGTCGGCCAGGATCCAGCGCGGAGTGCCCCCGTCAGGATCACGATCTATCGCTGAATGGATAATAGTGTCAGACGCTGGGCGCATCAGCATCAGGGCGCAAGGGCTGCGATGGCTGCCGTGAGCTCGGGAGTGACAAATTCACTCCCCACATCGGGCGGGCAGACAAAGTCGAACGGCTTGCCCGCCAGGGTAAAACTCAGTCGCCAGGCGTGCAGATAGCCGCGATCGGCTGGCGTACCGCCATAGCGCTCATCCCCGAGAATGGGGGCGCCGATACTTTTGAGGGCAACCCGGATCTGGTGGGTTTTGCCGGTCTGGGGCTTGATGCGATAGAGCCGCAGCCCCTCGCGCACCGACACCGAATCAAACCAGCTGATGGCGGGATTATCCAGCGTGCGCACCAGCATCCAGCTGCCGCCACGCCCCTTTTGCATATCCCCCTTCACCCAACCCTGCTTCTTCTTCGGTTTACGATCGGAGAGCGCCAGATACTGCTTGCTCACCTCACGGGCCGCAAAAGCCATGCTCAGCTCACGATTCGCCTCAGTGGTGCGGGCCAGCAGCACCAAGCCGGAGGTCATCTTGTCGAGCCGGTGCACCGGATAGAGGGTCAGCCCTGTATCGGCCTTCACGCGATTGATCAGCCCCGGATTGACCGACTCACCGTCGCCCTTCTCGTCGTGCATGCCGATACCGGGCTGCTTGTCGATAACCAGGAAAGCGGGATGCTCAAACAATATCCGGTACATAAAACCTCGGGAACTGGGGAATAAGGCATGCAGCCAACGGCTGGCGGCACTCGGGAGTGCTGCATTCTCCCTGCTCGTCCGCCATTTGGCAAACCGGGCGGGCAGAGGATGAAGATAAAAAATGGCCCCGCCTGCAACAGGCGGAGCCATTTTCGCTCATCTTGGCAGCTCACCCCTTACACATTGCGCGGGCGCAGGTGAGCGTGCCAGCGCGCTTCCCACTTCTTGAACAGCCAGACGATGACAAAGGTGAGCAGCATATAGAGCAGCCCCGCGGTCAAAAAGGCCTCGAACGGACTGTAGTAGCGGGAGTTGATGATCCGCGCCGCGCCGGTCAGATCGACGATGGTGATGATGCCCGCCACCGCCGAACCTTGCAGCATGAAGATCACCTCGTTGCTGTAAGCCGGCAGTGCCCGACGAAACGAGTTGGGCAAAATGATCCGGGTCAGGGTCTGCCAGCGGGTCATGCCAAAGGCGTTGGCTGCCTCAATCTGGCCGCGCGGCATATTGTGCACCGCCCCGCGCACGATCTCGGCGGTATAGGCGGCGGTATTGAGGGTGAAGGCCAGCAGGGCGCAGAACCAGGCTTCGGAGAAGAGCGACCAGGCGGCACTGTTCTTCAGCCACTCCCACTGGGCGGCGCCATAGTAGATGATAAAGAGCTGCACCAGCAGCGGGGTGCCGCGAAAGAAGTAGATATAGGCCCAGATTGGCCCCTTGATCAGCCAGTTGCGGCTGTTGCGCAGAATGCCCATGGGCACCGCCAGCATCAACCCAAGGATCAGAGAGAGGGCCACCAGCCAGACGGTGGTATAGAGCCCCTCCCAGTAGGTGGGCCACTCTTTGAGAATGATTGAGAAATCCATGGCTTACCTCGTCTTGATGGCATAGTGACGCTCGGCCCATTTGAGCGCCGAGGTGGAGACTGCGGTGAAGATCAGGAAGATCAGCGCCACCGCCATATAGAAGGTGAAGGGCTGCTGGGTCGAGCCCGCCGCCAGCGAGGCTTTGCGCACCATGTCATCAAGGCCGATGATGGAGACCAGCGCGGTGGTTTTCAGCAGCACCAGCCAGTTGTTGCCAAACCCGGGCAGAGCGTGGCGCATCATCTGGGGGAAGAGGATCCGGACAAACACCTGGGTTGCCCGCATGCCAAAGGCCCGTGCGGCCTCCAGCTCGCCCTTGTCCACCGCCAGAATGGCGCCGCGAAAGGTCTCGGTCATGTAGGCGCCGAAGATAAAACCGATGGTCGCGACACCGGCCACAAAGGGGCTGATGTCGATATAGTCCGGAAGCAGGGAGACCCACTCCTGATTGGGATTACTCTCCAGTAACCAGCTGTTGTAAGTCTCGTTGACCCAGGTGCAGATACCGTTGATCAGCACCTGGCCGCCAAAGAAGAGCAGCATCATCAGCACCAGATCGGGGATGCCGCGAATGATGGTGGTGTAGCCGGTGGCGATGGCCCTGGCCCACTTGTAGGGAGAGAGTTTGGCCAGCGCCCCCAGCATCCCCAGCAGCAACGCCAGCAGCAGGGAGGCCAGCGCCACTTCCAGGGTGACCCAGGCGCCCTCCAGCAGCGAGGCTTCGTATCCTTTCAAATCAAACATATGCAGCTCCATCGCCACTGAATCTTCACGCACCTGCTAACCAGAAGGCTCCATAGCAGTCCGAATGAAATATGTGCAGTTCCATTGCAATCAATGCGGGCCCGTAAACTCCCTCAGGGAGGTGACGGGCCCGATGACTACTGACGGGATCAACCTGTCGTTACTTGCCGTAGACGTCTTTGGACTTACTCGCCGTAAACGTCTCTTTGTTTTACTCTCCGTAAACGTCGAACTCGAAGTACTTGTCGTTGATTTCCTTGTACTTGCCGTTGGCACGCAGCGCCAGAATGGCGGCGTTGAATTTCTCTTTCAGATCCTTGTCAGCCTTGCGCACCGCAATACCGGCACCCTCGCCAAACCACTTGGGATCGGTCAGTTTCGGGCCGACGAATTCGAAGGCATCACCGCCCTCTTTCTTCAGCAGACCGTCGGTGATGGCGGCAGAGTCGGCCAGCACATAGTCCACACGACCGGATTTCAGATCGAGATAGGCTTCATCGGCCGTGCCGTAACGCTTGATGGTGGCGTTGGGGAAGTTGTCGGTAATAAAGGTATCCATGGAGGTCGCACGCTGCACCGCGACGGACTTGCCTTCCATAAAGGCTTTGTCGAGCTGCACATCAGTGCCCTTTTTGGCGGCGAAGCGGGCCGGAATGTGCTGGTACTTCTGGGTGAAGTCCACCTTCTTCTTGCGCTCTTCTGTGATGTCCATGGTGGCGATGATGGCGTCAAACTTGCGCGACAGCAGCGCCGGAATGATGCCGTCCCAGTCCTGCTTGACCAGGGTGCACTTCACTTTCATCTCTTCGCACAAGGCGTTGGCGATGTCGATATCAAAGCCTTTCACCTCGCCACTGGGCTCGGTCCAGGAGAAGGGGGGATAGGCACCCTCAACCCCGATCCGGACCTCTTTCCACTCCTTTGCCATCAGGCTACCGGACGCGAGGGCAGTAACTACGGCTGTCGCCAGCATCAGCTTGTTCATGTATCTCTCCTTGATAAAACAGTTGATTGGGTAACCAGGCATCCCGCCATCAGTAGATGGAGGAGATGAATTGCTTGAACCGCTCGGATTTGGGATGGGCGAAAATCTCCTTGGGGTTGCCCTCCTCTTCCACCCGCCCCTGATGCAGAAACATCACCTTGTTCGATACATCCCGGGCAAACGACATCTCGTGGGTCACCACCAGCATGGTGCGCCCCTCTTCGGCCAGCTCGCGCATCAGGCCGAGCACCTCCCCCACCAGCTCGGGATCCAGCGCCGAGGTGGGTTCATCGAACAGCATCACCTCGGGCTCTACCGCCAGCGCACGGGCGATGGCGGCCCGCTGCTGCTGACCACCGGAGAGGTGGCCGGGATAGTAGTCACGCCGCTCCCAGAGTCCAACCCGGTTGAGCAGTTGCTCTGCCTTGGCCAGTGCTTCGGCGCGAGGTACCTTGAGCACCTGGATCGGCACTTCGATGATGTTCTGCATGATGGTCATGTGTGACCAGAGATTGAAACTTTGAAACACCATGGCCAGCCGGCTGCGGATCCGCTCCACCTGACGCATATCCTCGGGCAACCGCTCGCCGGCGCGGCTGGTTTTCATCCGGATCAACTCGCCGTGGAGCGAGACGGTGCCGGATGAGGGGGTTTCGAGCAGATTGATACAGCGAAGAAAGGTCGACTTCCCCGAGCCGGAGGAGCCGATAAGGGAGATCACATCCCCCTTGTGGGCGGTCATGTCGATGCCCTTGAGCACTTCGTGGGTGCCAAAATATTTGTGCAGATCACGTACTTCCAGTGCGGCAACGTCGCTCATCCATTACAACCTTGTCTGTCCCTAGACGCCGCAGGGGGCGTGACTCAACCATCGTCCATTTAACAAAAAGTTAACCGATGGCAACCTTCAGCGAAAATATCACCCGGATAGTGAAAAAACAATACAGAACGAGGGTCTTCAGGGGATTCGCTCTATTTTTATTCGCTCTTTGCGTATTTTTCAGCACTTTGTTTGCATAAACAGCCGTTTCAATGGCTATTCCGATAACGCCTTTTTATACCCCAATCATATCAGTGGCAAGAGAAAAGCGTGATGTGTGCCAAACCGGCACCAAAATGGCTTTATGCACACCCTTGCCGAGCGAAATATCGGCACCCCGATTGGATCAACTTGATTTCATTGGTGCACTCGGGCTCGCACAGAACCTTATCAAACAGAGAGGTTGTGGCAAAAAAGTAACAATCTGCCCCCAAAAGGGCTGTTTTCGGCCATGAAAGCGATAGATATGTGACACAGAGCCAATAAGTAATGATAAGGTGGTGTTTTTATCAGTTTTTGTGATCGAGGCCTCGATGCTGCTCAATGTGTTGCTGATCCTGTTGCCACTGGCAATCGGCTATCTGATTCCCCTCTCCTCTGCCCGGCTGATCAAGCTGGTCAACCAGAGTCTGGGCAAGATGGTCTACCTCATTCTGTTTCTGATGGGGCTCGGGCTTGCCTATGTGGAAAACTTGGGCAGCAATCTGGCGGTGATCTTCAAAGTCGCCGGGGTGATGCTGACCGCGATCACGATCTGCAACCTGCTGGCCCTCTGGTGGCTCGACAAGCGCACGCCGCCGACCCACGAGGCGAGCGATAGCAAAATGCCGAGCAAGCTGCACCTGTTGTGGGAATCCCTGCAGCTCTGCTTTGTGGTGCTCGGTGGTGTGCTGCTGGGTCTATTGGTGGATCTGCGCGCACTGCCCATCGACAAGTGGAGCGAGTGGGCCCTGATGCTGCTGCTGTTTCTCATCGGGGTGCAGATGCGCAACTCCGGCATGCGGCTGCGCCAGATCCTGCTCAATCCCTGGGGGATGAAGATAGCCGCCACCGTCATCCTCAGCAGCTGGCTGGGCAGCCTGCTGGCGGCCCAATTGCTGGGCATGCCCTTTGCCCATGGTCTGGCGATGAGCTCGAGCTTCGGCTGGTATTCGCTCTCCGGCATTCTGGTGGCCGACAAACTGGGGCCGGTGCTCGGTTCTGCTGCCTTTATCAACGATCTTGGGCGCGAGCTTATCGCCATTCTGATCATCCCGGTCCTGATGCGTCGCCACCCCTCGGCGGCCATCGGTTACGGCGGCGCCACGGCGCTGGACTTCACCCTGCCGGTCATCCAGAAATCAGGGGGCATTCAGGTGGTGCCGGTGGCCATTGTCTCCGGCTTTATCCTGAGCCTGCTCGGCCCCATCCTGATCCTCGGGTTTCTGGCGATCTAAACCTTATTCCCACACTGCAGATAAAAAAGCCCGACCTTGTTGTCGGGCTTTTGCTGTTTGGAGCAACCATGCACTCGCACTGGCTGCGATATTGCCCGCAGCCTTATTCGCGCCATTGGCCGCCACTCATCACCCGTTCGATAGCAAACGTCCGGCCGTGCACCAGCAGCAGATCCGCATCCTGCCCGACCCCGATACGCCCCTTGCTGCCAAGCCCCAGCGCCTGTGCCGGATTGCTCGTCACCACGGCCAACGCCCTCTCCAGCGAGACACCGAGCCGGGTCGCGCGCACGCACTGCTGCCACAGGCTGGCAATCTGGCCGCAGCGCATCTCGATTAGCCGCCCTTCGCCATCAAAGCGCGGCAGGCTGGCGTTGGCATCCGAGCTGAAGGTGATGCGCTCGGCAGGCACATTGGCGGCCAACAGCTCGAGGAGCGCATCGGCGGCAAGCCGCTCGCCATCCTCCAGCAGATCGGGAAAGCTCGAGGTGGTGAGGTCGACCCAACCTCCCGCCTTGCCCCACTCGATGGCCTCGGCAAAGAGCCAGGGGTTGCGGTTGCAGTGGGTGGGATAGAGCTGGCGCAGCGGAATGTCGGTCTCATCGCGCAGGGCCCGCAGGGGGGCCAATGCCCCCTTGCCATCCCCGACATGGAAGAAGCTGACCCCGCTCTTGCCCGCAAGCAGCCCGGCCACTCGCGCCTCGCTGGCAAGCCTGGCCAGCTCGTCGTGGGTCGGCGCACTGGATCTGTGGTCACTGATGGCCACCTCCCCCACCCCCAATACCTCGGGGATCAGGATGATGTCCGACTCCACCGTGCCAGTCAGGGTCTTGACCGGCAGATGGTAGGAGCCGGTATACATAAAGGCGCTCACCCCGGCGGCGCGAAACTCGCGCACCTTGCCGAGCACCTGCGCGGGAGTGCGGGTCAGGCTGTCGGTGCCAAGCGCCGCCACCAGGGTAGTGACACCTGCCTTGAGCGCCTCGCTCGCCGCCAGTTCCGGGGTGCGAAAAGCAAAGCCCCCCTCACCGCCGCCGCCGGTAATATGGGCCAGCGGATCCACCAACCCGGGCACCAGATAGCGGCCTCGACCATCGACCCGATGCAGCGGCCAGTTTGCAGGCACCGTCAACCCCTTGCCCATCCAGGCGATACGGCCATCAGCCACCAGCAGATCCTGCTGGCCAAGGTGGGTGGGGCTGAAGATCTCGGCCCCCTCGAACAGGGTCAACATGGCGATCCTCCTTGCACGATTGTCGCTTGCCCGATGAAAAGAGAGGGAGCAAGCTCCCTCCCCCCGTCAACCACCATATATATCGTACTTGAAGTACTTCTGGTTGATCTGCTGATAGGTACCATTGGCACGCAAGGCCTTGATCGCCTCGTCCAGCTTGCCCTTGAGCTCCTTATCGCTCTTGCGCACGGCGATCCCCATGCCATCACCAAACCACTGGCGATCGGTCAGGGCGGGCCCCACATAATCGAACTTGTCGCCCCCCTCTTTGCCAAGCAGCCCCTGCTCGATAGCAGAGGCATCGGCCAGCAGGGCCAGCACCCGACCCGCTTTCAGATCGAGATAGGCCTCATCGGCATTGCCGTAACGGACGATGGTGACATTCGAGCCAAAATTGTCGGTCAGGTACTTGTCGTGGGTGGTGGCACGCTGCACCCCGATGCGCTTGCCCGCCATGCCTTCCGGGGTCAGCGTCAGCTCTGTCCCCTTGGCCGCCACAAAGCGATTGGGAATATGGGCATATTTCTCGGTGAAATCGACCTTCTGGCGCCGCTCGTCGGTGATCGACATGGCGGCGATGATGGCATCGTATTTACGCGACAGCAGGGCCGGGATCATGCCGTCCCAATCCTGCGCCACCAACTCGCACTTGACCGCCATCTGCTTACAAAGGGCGTTGGCGAGATCGATATCAAACCCCTTGATCTCGCCCGATGCATCGGTCCAGGAGAAGGGCGGGTAGGCCCCCTCCACCCCGAAGCGCACGGTTTTCCACTCCTTGGCCATGGCGGGGGTGGCCAGCAGGCTGGCAACAAACAGGGCTGAGAGGGTCAGTCTGATCTTCATCATGAGTACTCCATTACATAAAAAGCGCACAGGCGCGGACAATGCATCGCAGGCGAATACATGCGATGACCAAAAGCGGCAAAATCTGGATGAGCGAGATCACGCCCGAGCGGGCGTCAGTGAACTGCTCCAGGGGTTCGATCTATTCGTCGAACCACTCGGAGAGATAGAAAGGCTTGAAGTAGAAGGCCAGAAAAAAGCCTCTGGCTTTGCGCATCATGGTGGTTTGTCGCGTCCTGTGACAAAGATGGCATCACCTTAGCACGCCCGAATTTTGCCCGGCAAGAGGCAGCCGCAGGGCAGTAGCAAAATCCCGATCATGGTCAAGGCGGGCGGGATCCGTTAGGCTCGAAGCACCTTGCCATCCCATAACAGACCCACAGCGACCGATGAATTTTCTGGCCCATCTCCATCTGGCTACACCGCAAAATTGACGCTTTCACCGACGGCCACCCCGAGCACAAGGCAGCCGTCGCCTGTTTCGAGGCCCCCTGGCGCCGCTTTGGCGGCATAGTGGTGGATATGATCTACGACCACTGGCTGAGCCTGCACTGGGGACTGTTCAGCACCGAGCCCCTGTCCCGCTTCCTGCAACGCGGTTATGAGCAACTATTGGCGGATCACCCACGCCTGCCGGACGGACTGCCACTCCCCCTCAAACGGATGGCCGAGCAGAACTGGATCGCCTCCTACCGCCACAAGGAGGGGCTGGGGCAAGCGCTAAATGGCATCGGTCGCCGACTGCGCCGCCCGGTACAACTGGGAGAGGCGCTGCTGATCCTTGATGAGTCACAGTGGCAAACATGCGAGGCGGGATTTCTGCGTTTCTATCCCCAGTTGATGGACTTTAGCCAGCAACAGCTGGCCCAATATCGGGCAGCCCAAGGGGCACAGTGATCCCTCTGGATAGACCTGCGTCCCCATAAAAAACGCCCCTTGCGGGGCGTTTGTCATCAGTTGGCTTCGTCTTTCTTTTTGCGAATGCTTAAGCCAAGTTCGCGACCACGCAGTCGGGCGTAATAGATGGTGCCGACAAAGGCGAGAGTGGTGAAGACCAGCTCCACCACCGCCAGCCACCGCTCCCCCTCATCCGTGGTGATCAGGGTGAGGGCGTGGAGGAAATAGGGCATCAATACGAAGTTGCCCCAGGCGTGGGTGTAGGGGTTGCCCTGCACTATCCCCTTGAGAGGGAAGAGCAGCGGCACCGTCCAGATCACCGGCAGCAGCCAGGGATTGAGGTCCGGATGGGGTGATAGCCACAGATGCCAGAGGATGACCCAGCCCAGCAGACCAAAGAAGCCGACCAGAGTCAGCAGACGGGCAAAGCGGGTGCTCACTTAAGGATCTCCAGCACCTGCTCCGGCGGGCGACCAATGCGGGCCTGACCATTCTTGATGACAATGGGGCGCTCGATCAGCTTGGGATGCTGGTGCATGGCGCGAATAAGGGCATCACCGCTGACATCGGCCAATCCCAGCTCCTTGTAGAGATCCTCCTTGGTGCGCATCAGCTGGCGGGGATCGCTAAAACCGAGCAGAGAGAGCAGGTTGCGGATCTCATCTTCGCTCGGAGCCTGCTCCAGATAGAGCACCACATCAGGGGCGATCCCGTGCTGTTCCAGCAGAGCCAGGGTTTCGCGACTCTTGGAGCAGCGCGGATTGTGGTAGATTTGGGTCTCGCTCATGGTAACTCCCTGATTAATCGCAAGATGGGACTAGAAACGGCGCTATTGTAGGGGAAAGTGATGGTCAGGGTAAGCGGCAGTGGAAAGGAATTGAAACGAATTTGTTGGCTGATTGTGGCGAGCCTGCTGGGCGCCTGCACACCCGCCCCCGAATTTACCGATGCAACAGGGCAGTCGGTCAGCCTGCGCCACTTTGCCGGCAAGCCGCTGCTGGTCAACTACTTCGCCCCCTGGTGCACCCCCTGCCTGCGGGAGATGCCGCGCCTCAATGGGCTGGCGGAGGAGGGCAAAATCGCCGTGGTGGCCATCAACTACGACCCGACCACGCCAGCAGAGCTGGACGAACTGGCTGCGCAGTACCACATCAAGGTGCCCCTCCTTATTGCCAATGAAGATGCCAAGCTTACCTTCCCTCGACCAAGCGGCCTGCCCACCAGCTATCTGCTTGATAGCGAGGGCAAGCTCAAGCAGACGCTGGTCGGCGAGCTCGACCAGCAGCAGATCGAGATGCTCAAGGCGACCGCCAGCAGCATGAGTCACTAGCCCATCGCTGCTATCACCGTCCCCCACATCAACGCCACCGCCATAAACAACAAGGGCGCACCATAGTGCGCCCTTGTTTGATAGGTTTCGTTAGCCCTTGAGGCTGTCGAGATCCTTCTTGGCCCGCTCCAGCTCGGTGATCCGTGCCTCAAGCCTTGCCAGGGTCATCCGGTCGCTGGTGGTACCGCGTGCCACGATCAGCTCGTCGATGGCCGCCTGATAATCCCCGCGCAGTGCGAGCATCTCGGCCCGCGCCATATGCAGCTCGGTCATTCTGCCCGCCTTGCGATAGGCATCGGCCAGCAGGTTCCAGGCCAGATTGTTCTCCTCATGGGCACGGGCATAGGGGTCGAGGATGGCGATGGACTTCTTGTAGTTGCCGCTCTCGAGGTAGGCGTTGCCGAGATTGACCACCACCACTTCGTTGTCCGGCATCCGGCTGCGGAACTTCTCGAGGCGCGCGATGGCCTGGGCACTGCGCCCCTTGGCCAGGTCGATGTCGGTCTGGGCATCGACGATAAAGAGATCTTCCGGATGACGGGCCGCCAGCTCCTGCATCAGGGTATCAGCTTCGTCAGTGCGCTTGAGCTGGATCAGCGCCAGCGCCTTGCCATAGATGGCGGCATCCTTGAGCGGGTAATCCCCCTTCTGGATCCGGCTATCGAAGTAGCTCAGCAGCCCCTGCGGGGTATCGGTACCAAAACGCACCTGAATCCGCACCTTGGCCAGCCAGAAGTCGAGACTGGGCGGCAAGTCGCGGCGACCATAGCTGCCCGCCCGAGCGCGGGCCTCGCTGATCCGGGTCTCCGGCAGCGGGTGAGTGAGCAGCATCTCCGGCGGCTTGCTGGCGTAACGGTATTCGGCAGCCAGTTTCTGGAAGAAGTTGGCCATCCCCATGGGATCGAAACCGGCATCATAGAGGGTCTTCATGCCGATGCGATCCGCTTCATATTCGTTGTCGCGGGTGTAGTTGATGGCCGACTGCATGGAGAGGCCCAGCGTGGTTTGCAGCGCGGCGATACCGGCAGTCGGGTTGATCACTGCCAGCGCGATGGAGCCCACCAGACCGGCCAGGGTCACCGCCGAGCTGCTTGCCTGCGCTTCCATATAACGGGCGATGTGGCGCTGGGTCACGTGGGTGATTTCGTGGGCCAGTACCGAGGCCAGCTCGCTCTCGCTGTCGGCGTAGAGGAAGAGGCCAGTGTGCACCTTGACTCGCCCGCCGAGGAAGGCGGCCGCGTTGATGCTGGGATCATTGATGAGGAAGAAGGTAAACGGGAAACGTACCCCATCGGCGTTGGTCAGCAGTCGCTGACCCAGATCGTCAATGTACTGGCTCAGCACCGGATCATCGATGATCGGCAGACCCGCACGGGCAAAGCGCATAAAGGCGTTGCCGTAACGCACTTCCTGCTCGATGGGCAGGGCAGCAACCCCGGCCGTGCCGATGTCGGGAAGCTGATTGTTGGCCTCGGCATGAAACGTGGCGCCCATCAGGGAAGCCAGCAGGGGAAGCGATGCCATCAGGGGGGAAAAACGTGCCACGTTATCTCTATCTCCATCAGAAAGGGCCTCGGCAGAATACCCTTGCCCATCAAGGGCTACAAGCGTTGTTTCACGCTCTTATCACGGCCATAATAGCGGCCACCTGCCTGATGGAGCCCCCATGGAAATTCTCGACCTGACCCCCTGGCGTTGCCCCGAGCCGCTGATCCGGCTCAAGCTCTGGTTAAGGGAGGCCAAAAGCGGTCAAACCGTCACCATCCGGCTGGCCGATGCGGGCTCCCGGCAGGATATTCCGGCCTATCTGCACCGTCAGGGCCACCATGTCGAGATGCAGCAAGAACCGGACAATACCCTCTCTTTGCAGTTGGTTGTCGGGGCGAAACAGCCATCTTGAGCCCCAGTGATGTAAGGATGCCGTCATGTTAGAAGTATTGAAGCACTGGTATCAGACCCGTTTTTCCGATCCCGATGCCGTTACCCTGTTCCTGTTGCTGGTGTTCTGCTTTGCCATCATCTGGCTGTTTGGCGATCTGCTGGCCCCCCTGCTGGTGGCACTGGTAATGGCCTATCTGCTGGAGTGGCCGGTCGCCCGGCTGCAAAAAGCGGGGCTGTCGCGCACCCTGGCCACCAGCATCATCCTGATCCTCTTTATTGCGGTAGCAGTCGCCTCCTTGCTGGGTCTTATCCCGACGCTGGTGAGTCAGGGGATCAATCTGGCCAAAGAGGCACCGGCCATGCTGACCCACGCACAGGATTATGTCCGCACCCTGCCTGACAAATACCCCGAGCTCATCGACGTCAGTCTGGTGGAGACCGTCATCGACAATATTCGCCAGCGCATCCTCAGTGGCGGCGAGCATCTGGTGAGCGCCTCCCTCAGTTCGCTGGTCAACGTGGTCGCCATCATGATCTACCTCATTCTGGTGCCGCTGATGGTCTTCTTTATGCTCAAAGACAAGCGGGTACTGATGGGCAGCCTGCGCCGCTTCCTGCCGCGCAACCGCACCTTGGTCAACCGGGTGTGGGTCGAGATGAACAACCAGATCATCAACTACATCCGCGGCAAGGTGATCGAGATCCTCATCGTCGGCATCGCCACCTATGTTCCCTTCGCCCTGATGGGACTGCGCTACTCGGTGCTGCTGGCGGTGGCGGTCGGCTTCTCGGTGCTGATCCCCTATATCGGCGCTGCCGTGGTGACCGTACCGGTAGCCATGGTCGCCCTGTTCCAGTGGGGGCTCACCCCCGAATTCGCCTGGCTGATGGTGGCCTATCTGGTCATTCAGGCCCTCGATGGCAACCTGCTGGTACCTGTGCTCTTCTCGGAAGCGGTCAACCTCCATCCGGTGGCCATCATCATCGCCGTGCTGGTCTTCGGCGGCTTGTGGGGATTCTGGGGAGTCTTCTTCGCCATTCCCCTCGCCACCCTGGTCAAGGCGGTGATCAATGCCTGGCCAAAACGCGAAGAGATGCCCGGTGCCGCAAAATAACCTGCTTCCCCTGCAATCGTGACAACGGAGTGTCCATGACCTTTTTTCGTCAAATCAGAGCGGCAGGGCTGACGGCCCTGCTCCTCGCTGCCGCCCTCCCAGCGCGTGCCGATATCGATCTTGGCGCCATGGATCTGCTCACCAGCGACAGCCCTACCAGCCCGGTGCCACAGGGCTTTGTCGCCGGTGCAGCGCTCATCGGGGGACAGGCCCGCTATGAGGCGCAGGATAATGCCACCTACGCCATCCCGGGCTTTATCTATTTCGGCAAGCAGTTCATGTTTCTCGGCGATCGGGCGCGCTACTACTTCCACAAGGATGAGAACCTCGCTCTGTACGGCTATGGCCGGGTGCGGTTTGGCAATCTGGATCCCGAGGATGCTCCGGCCTTTACTGGCATGGAACAGCGCAAATGGCAGCTGGAAGGCGGGATAGGTGGCAACATCATCACTCCCTACGCCCTGCTGACCGTGCGGGCCAACAGCGATATCACCGGCCGCAGCAAGGGTCAGGAGCTGCTGCTGTGGGCCGACTTCCCCATCCAGCGCGACAACCTGCTCATCATGCCGGGGATGGGGGTGATGCTGCGCAGCGACAAGATGGCCAACTACTACTTCGGCGGCATCTCCGAGAGCGAGGCCACCGCCCAGCGGCCCGCTTGGGATACCGGCACCACCCTCTCCCCGATGGCGGCCCTCATCACCAGCTACCGCTTCAGCCCCAACTGGATTGGCATGTTTGCCATGAACTACGAATGGTATGATCGGGACATCAAAAACAGCCCCATCGTCCAGCACGATGGCGAACTATACGCAGGATTTGCCCTCGGCTATATCTGGTAACGCTGAGGAGTTGTGAAACAAGACCAAACAAAAGGGAGCCCTCGGCTCCCTTTTTCACAACCATCGTCAGGCTGCCAATTCAGACTTATAGCGCAGCCAGAAATTCGCTCAGTTGCTGATTAACGAAGGCCGGATTTTCCAGCGACGAGATGTGGCCAGCCGCCGGGATCTCCTTGAACGGGCAACCCAGCACCTCGGCCATCAGATAGCCCTCCAGCACTGGACGGGCTTTATCTTCACAGCCGGTCATCACCAGCGCGGGAGTGGTGATCTCCTCCAGCCACTCGATGCGATCTTCGCGGGTCACAAAGCTGCGGCCCACCGCCACCATGGCGGCAATCTTATCCTTTGGCCAGGTTTCAAGGCGCGCCTTGAAACCGCTCATCAGCGCTTCATCGGGCTGATTGGCAAAAAAGAGCGGCGCCACCTGTTCGACGATGGGCGCCGGAATGGTGCCGAGCTGCTCGATCATCGCCAGCATGTCGAGGTAACGCTCGCAGGTGATCTGCGGCTCGAGGCCAACGAAGCTGTCCATCAGCACCAGCCCCTTAAGGCGGTTTGGCACCATGCGCGCCAGCTCCACACCCCACATGCCACCGATGGAGAGACCCACCAGCACGAACTCATCGACTCCGAGGGCATCGAGCAGCGCCAGGTGATCCCGCGCCAGGGTTGCCAGGGTGCAGCCACCTTCGGGGAGCAGGTCGGAATCACCGTGGCCCCACAGCTCGGGAACGATGCAGCGATAGCTGCCCTTGAGCGCCTCGATTTGCGGCGCCCACATGGCGCTGTCCCACAGATAACTGTGACCAAACAGCAGTACCGGCCCTTGCCCTTCGTCCAGATAGGCCATCCGACGGCCCGCTATCTCCATAAAATGCTTCATGTTATCTCCTGTTGCCAGCGATGGGCGGGCAGTGTATCACGTCCCCCTTGGCAGGTGACGCCTCCCTGGTGCAAGCTGACAGTGACTCAAAGAAGTCACCCATGAAAGGATGCCAAAAGGAGAAGCCCATGGCGAAGGAGAAGAGCAAGAAGCGGCCACGTCTGGACAAGAAGTGCTACGAGCACCACCTTGCCCATCTGCAGGAGGAGCTGGTCAAACTGCAGGAGTGGGTCAAGCAGGAGGGGTTAAAGGTAGTGGTACTGTTCGAAGGACGGGACGCCGCCGGTAAAGGGGGCGTCATCAAGGCGATTACCGAACCGCTCAACCCCCGGGTCTGCCGGGTCACGGCGCTGCCCGCCCCCTCCGATCGGGAGCGCTCTCAGTGGTACTTTCAGCGTTATGTGGCCCACCTGCCCGCCGCTGGCGAAATGGTGCTGTTTGACCGCTCCTGGTACAACCGGGCCGGAGTCGAGCGGGTGATGGGATTTTGCAGCGACGCCGAGTATCGCGAGTTTCTGCGCGCCTGCCCCGAGTTTGAGCGGATGCTGATCCGCTCCGGCATCACCCTGATCAAATACTGGTTCTCGGTCAGTGACGAGGAGCAGGAGAAGCGCTTTAAAGAGCGGATCAACACCCCCATCAAGCGCTGGAAGTTCAGCCCGATGGATTTGCAATCCCGGTCACGCTGGGTGGAATACTCCCGCGCCAAGGATGACATGTTCACCTACACCGACACCGAGGATTGTCCCTGGTTCGTGGTGGAGGCAGATGACAAACGCCGTGCCCGGCTCAACTGCATCGCCCATCTGCTGAGCAAGGTACCCTACGAGGCGATCCACTACGAGCCTATCAAGCTCCCCCCCATCAAGACCGAAGGGTATGAGCGCCCGCCGCTGGCCAGCCAGACCTTTGTGCCCGATATTACCGCCGAACTCGAGGCTTGAACCGGGTTACCTTGCCTACCTGCATGTTCAAATCGCAGGCAATAAAAAGCCGGTCTGACGACCGGCAAAAAGGCATTGATTATTAAGAAAGGAAAACCAGCACAACAAAAAATCAGGTACGGATATATTTGGCGGTCCGTGGGAACGCCTGCTCCTTGGCATCGAACAGGTAGCAGGCTTCGGCCGGGATACCCACGCTGTAGGTCTGACCGGTCGCCACATCCACATCCGAGGTAGCCTTGACGGTAAAGTCGTGACCATCCACATCCATATAAACGAAGGACTCGGCGCCCAGGTGCTCGGCCACCTGCACGATCCCGCTCACCTTGCTGTGCGCATGGGGGTGATCCAGCGGCATCAGATGCTCGGGGCGAATGCCCAGCTCCACCTTGTCACCCACAGCGCCACTGCGGGCATCGACCCGGGCACGCACGGTATCGCCAGAGGTCAACTTGACCAGGCACTCCTGCTCGCCAATCTCCAGCAACTCGCCCGCCAGGAAGTTCATCTTGGGAGAGCCGATAAAGCCCGCCACGAACTTGTTGTCCGGGTTGTGGTAGAGATCCAGCGGTGAACCGAACTGTTCCAGGTTGGTGGCAGCTTCGGCCTTGAGCGGGCTCAGCACCACAATCTTGTCGGCCAGGGTCATCGCTTCCACCTGATCGTGAGTCACGTAGATGATGGTGGAGTTAAGCTCTTTGTGCAGCTTGGCGATCTCGATCCGCATCTTGACCCGCAGCGCGGCATCCAGGTTGGAGAGCGGCTCGTCAAACAGGAACACCTGCGGCTGCTGCACTATGCTGCGACCGATGGCGACACGCTGACGCTGACCACCGGAGAGCGCCTTGGGCTTTCTGTCCAGCAGCGGCTCAAGACCCAGGATCTCGGCGGCGCGCATCACCCGCTTGTGGATGTTCTCCTTGTCCATCTTCTTGAGCTTCAGACCAAAGGCCATGTTCTCGTAGATGTTCATGTGCGGATAAAGGGCGTAGGACTGGAACACCATGCCGACGTTGCGCTCTACCGGCGGCACGTCGTTCATGTAGCGACCGCCGATGGTCAGCTCACCGCTGGTGATGTCTTCCAGACCCGCGATCATCCGCAGCAGGGTGGATTTACCGCAGCCGGACGGGCCGACGAAGACGATGAATTCGCCCTCCTTGATGGAGAGGTTGATGTTGCGCAGGGTGTCCTTGTGAACAGCCGGATCGTAATTTTTGCGAACGTTGTTGAGTACTACTTCAGCCATGACGAGCTCCGCTCTTGAATCTTTGCAAATCGTGATAGCGGGGGGAGTCAGCTCCCCCGGCCATAAACTTAACCTTTCACACCACCGGCGGTCAGACCGCCAACCAACCAGCGCTGTGCCAACAGGAAGACCACAGTGATGGGGAAACCGGAAAGCACTGCGGCCGCCGCGAAATCACCCCACAGATAGTTCTGCGGATAGAGGTACTGCTGGGCCCCGACCGCCAGGGTCAGATTGTTCACATCCTGCAGCAGGATGGAGGCCATGGGCACCTCGGTAATGGAACCGATAAAGGCCAGAATAAACACTACCGCCAGGATGGGCACCGACAGGGGCAACAGGATCAGACGGAATGCCTGCCACGGGGTCGCACCGTCGATGGCCGCCGCCTCCTCCAGGGAGGAGTCGATGGTCTCGAAGTAGCCCTTGATGGTCCAGACGTGCAGGGCAATCCCCCCCATGTACGCCAGGATCAGGCCACCGTGGGTGTTGAGACCCAGCCAGGGGATGTAGTCACCAATCTTGTTAAAGAGCGCGTAGATGGCTACCAGTGCCAGCACCGCCGGGAACATCTGGAAAATCAGCATGCCCTGCAGGATGGTGGACTTGCCACGAAAACGCAGGCGGGCAAAGGCGTAAGCACAGGTGGTGGAGAGCGTCACGATCATCAGGGCTGTGATGCCGGCGATCTTGATGGAGTTCCACAACCAGGTCAGCACCGGGAACGGCGGAGGCGTGATGCTGCCGTCGGCGTTGGTGATGGACATGCCCAGCGCCAGCTTCCAGTGATCCAGGGTCGGATTGGAGGGGATGATCTCCCCTACCGCGAAGTTACCGTTACGGAACGAGATGGCGATAACCATGATCAACGGGAAGATGATCAGCGCCAGGAAGCCCCACATGACCAGGTGGGTTGCCCACACCCGGTATTTGACTGATTTGGGTTGTACGATTGCCATGTTGAAGCCTCCTTACAGCTGCTTGTCGGCTTTGGACAATTTCAGGTTGAGCAGCGCCAGCGCACCTACGATGAGGAAGATAGCTGTGGCGATGGCACTGGCCAGACCGTAGTCCTGACCACCCGATCCCTGGAACGCAATCCGGTAGGTATAACTCACCAGCAAGTCGGTGGTACCGGCCGGGGTGCTGGCGCCGATGATGTCGGGCGCACCGTTGGTCAACAACTGGATAAGCACGAAGTTGTTGAAGTTGAAGGCGAACGAGGCAATCAACAGCGGTGTCAGCGGCTTCATCAGCAGCGGCACGGTGATCTTGAAGAAGTTCTGTACCGGGCCGGCACCGTCCATGGCGGACGCTTCATAGAGATCTTCCGGAATGGCTTTGAGCAGGCCCATGCAGAGGATCATCATGTAGGGGTAGCCGAGCCAGGTGTTGACAATCAGGATCATCACCTTGGCCAGGAAGGGGTTGGTATACCAGTCCGGCTTGATGCCAAACGCCGCTTCCAGGAACATGTTGATCTCACCGAAGTTCTGGTTGAACAACCCCTTGAACACCAGGATGGAGATAAACGCCGGGATCGCATAGGGCAGGATCAACATGACCCGATAGAAACCGCGCCCCTTGAGCTCTTCCCACTGCACCAGACAGGCCAGCACCATGCCGATAGCCAGGGTGAAAGCGACGGAGCAGGTTGAGAAGATCACGGTCCAGATGAAGATCTGCAGGAAGGGTGACTGGATGCCCGGATCGGTGACGATGCGCGCGAAGTTCTTCCAACCGACGCTGACCACAAAGCCCGGAGCAATACCCTTGCCGACAAACTGACCCTGTTCGTCGATGTACTGATAGAAGCCGGTCTCGCCATTGGGCAGCATCAGCTCGCCATTCTGGGTATCACGCAGCAGGTTGCTGTCTTTGATCACCACCCCGGACTTGAGCACGGCACCATCCATCAGACGGGTGTAGTGCTGCTTCTGGGCGGCAAACTTGCGCAGGCTGCTCAGGGTCAGGTGGGTACCGCCATCCGGCAGTACCAGATCAAGGTCACTCAGGTGAGTACGATGCTCAACAATGGCGCGGATCGGTGCGGCCTTGCTGGCCGCTTCGCCAGTGAAGGGCTGTAGCTCGACCACTTGCTGGGTGTTCTGCACACGGCCCTCGCGGGACGCCAGCTCACGGGCCTTGTTGGTCATCAGGGAAACAGGTTGGCTGATAAAGGATTGATCATCCTGAGTCAGCAGCAGCTGGAACTGGCCGTTGTCGCCACCCAGCAGGGTAAAATCGAATTCACCGCCCGCCACCTTGTAGGTTTTCTTCAGGTGGTAGTCCCGCGCCTGCTCCACGGAGAGCAAGTTGGACCCCGAATAGTTGGTGAAGGCAATGCCAATGGTGTAGGCAAGAGGGAAGATGATAAACACAACCATGCCCGCAACACCCGGAAAGATGTAGCGATGGGCATAGGTCTTCTTGTTCATGAAGACATACAGACCGACGGAAACCACCACCAGATCCAGCAGCGCGAATACCCACTCGCCACTGGCGTACATCATCACGGCTGCGTAGCCGTTGAGGATGGCAACCAGGGCCGCTATGGTCCACTTAAGCCAGGTGTGCTTATCCTTCGGACCGGCATAGGACTCAACAGAAGGTACTACTTCCATGCCAATTAACCTTTATAACGCCAAGAGAGATTTGAGAGAGTGGGAGGCCATGACGGCCTCCCGGGTAGTGCGTGCTTACTGAACGATACGCTTGGCAGCGGTATCCAGAGCTTCGTCAACACCCTGACGACCGGAGGTCACGTTCTTGAGGGCAGTTTCGAAGGAAGACCAGAAACGGCTCATCTCGGGAACGGATGGCATCGGCTCGCCAGCCTGGGCGTTCAGCATGGTGGCCTTGATGTGCGGATCGGATTCCAGGGTCTTCTGGAAGGATTTCAGCGCAACGGCACCCAGCGGCTTGTCGGCGTTAACCGGCGCCAGACCGGCATCGGTCAGCAGGTAGTTTTCCAGGAACTCGATAGCCAGATCCTTGTTCGGGCTGGCAGCGTTGATGGTGGCACCCAGTACGCCAACGAAGGCTTTGGCCGGCTTGCCGTTCAGGGTCGGCAGCGGCGCTACGCCGTACTTGATGCCGCTCTTGTCCAGGTTGCTCCAGGCCCAGGGACCGTTGATCATCATGGCCACTTCGCCCTTGTTGAACTTGGCGTCCATCACACCGTAGTCGATGCCTTTTTCCAGGTGACCGGACTTGATCATCTCGGAGATGTAGCCCACGCCCATCTTGGCACCTGCGTTGTTCACGCCGGTATCTTTGACGTCATAACCGGTAGCGGTTTTCTTGAAGGCGTAACCACCGTTGGCAGCCACCAGCGGATAGCTGAAGTACGGGGTGTCATAAGCCCACATGATGGCGCGCTTGCCGTTTTTCTTCAGAGTCTCGTCAATCTTGGCGATCTCTTCGAAGGTTTTCGGCGGCTCGGGCAACAGGTCCTTGTTATAAATCAGGCTGACGGCTTCCATGGCAACCGGGTAGCCATAGGTTTTGCCATCAACAGTCATGGCATCCCATGCCAGCTGTTCAAATTTGCCTTTGGTGGCAGCGTTCGGCGTTACCGGAACCAGCAAACCGGCTTTGACCCACTCACCGTAACGGTCGTGAGCCCAGAAGAAGATGTCCGGGCCGTTGCCAGTGGCGGCGGCTTGCTGGAATTTCACTTCAACCTGATCCGGGTGAGCAACAGTAACCTTGATGCCGGTTTCTGCTTCAAACTTCTTACCCACTTCAGCCAGACCGTTGTATCCCTTGTCACCGTTGATCCAGATGGTCAGCTGGCCTTCATCGATGGCAGCAGTAGCAGAGCAAGCGACGCCAAGAGTGGCCAGACCGATCAGGGATGACAGCAATTTCTTTTTCATGAGCCTTTCCTTGTATTAGTTCCGCGCTGTAAGAGCATTGTGTGCGAGATGAATATTATCCCAAGCGGCAAACGGCTCACATGACGCAACTCGCATTTTTGAAATGCAATTACGTATTTCCTTCCAGAAAGTTTTGAAAACATTTTCTTATTTCAGGGAATTACGGCCATTTATCGGCTTAATTCCAGACAACCACAGAATAATAATTACCAAAATGAAATAAAATTTCATGAATGAAAGGGTTTTCACCTCAATGAAAACCCTTTCAGGTGGTTTATTTTGTTTGATTTGTTAACAAAGTACCGCGCCAGTTTCGAGGTCTGCCCGGGCGCGATAAAAAAAGAGACCCCGCCGGGGCGGAGTCTCTTTTTGCGAGAAATGACGAGTTGATCACACTCGGGAGCATGACTACGACTGGCGCAGCAGCTGATCCTTAAGATTGGGCGGCACACCCTTGATGGTCAGGGTGTCGGTCTGAGGGTCGTAAAAGATCCGGCTGTTCAACAGCTTCTGCTCAAAGCTCAGAGTCAGACCGCCGCCGGAGCCAACAAACTTGGTCAAACCACGCAGGGTAGAGCGATCCGCCGGGAAGCGCTCTTCCAGCTCATACTCCTGACCGATAAAGCTGTAAAAATCGAGGTCACCGTCGCCGGGCAATTCTGCAGACAGCTCCTTGATTTCGATCTCTTCACCGGCGCTCGCCTGTTCGGTGCAATATTTGAAGACCTGCTTTTTATAGTCATTGCGCTCGGTCGGTTCGAGCTGACGACTGTCGCAATAATCTTCAACCGCCTGCAGCAAGCCTTTATTTTGTACCTTGGCATCCATGCCCTCGCGGGCACCCAGCAGATCCATAAAGAAGTCGCCCAGTTTGCGACCAATGCGCCCCTTGCTGAAGGTGATATAACGGCGCGAATCAGGTTGGGTTTTCCATTCGGTCAAATCAATGCGGGCCACCAGATTGAGTTTGCCGATATCCAGATACTGGATATGGCGCAATTCCAGCGCTTCGCTGACGGTGACGCTCTCCTTGCCCTCCAGCAGGGCAATCAGCAGATAATCGACCCCGACGTAGTTATATTTGGCAAACAGCAGCACCCCTTGCTCATCGAGGGCGTGCTCCACCAGCTGCTTGACCAGCATCTGGGTCACGGTGACCGAGAAGGGAACGAATTCGGTCTGCTCGTTGAGCAGCTGTTCGAGGGCGATACGAAATGCGGGTGAAGGCTGCTTGGGAGCCTCTTCACCGTCGGCCAGCTCGGCGACGGCAGCCTCGGGGTCGGCAAAGAAGCCAAAGCCCTTGCCGCCCTTGCCGTTGTAGATCCGATGCAGTTCCGCCATCAGTCCCTGTACCGCCTCATCAGGGGGCAGGGTCTGGCTGCGGGTATCGGCGTGGGGTTGACCATCGCCGCCCTGGCGCAAGGAGTGAAGAATGATCTTGTCGATATCGAGACTCATGTCACAAAGCCATAGTGTTAGCCGAAAGGGTGAAGTATTATAAGGCGCTTTGAACCGAGATGAACTGAAGATTATGCCTATCGTATCAAAGTACAATAACGAGCAATTTGACGCCCTGATGAACGACCTGATCACCGCGCTGGAAAAGCATAAAGCGCCGGTGGATCTCAGCCTTATGGTGCTTGGCAATCTGACCACCAATATCATCAACGGTATGGCACCGGCCCAGCGCCAGGCCATCACTGAAAAGTTTGTCCAGGCCCTGACCGCATCGGTCGATAATCGCCACGACGCACACTGAGTCCCCGACTCTGTTGATTTGACGTTTCTCAACGCAGATGGATCACTATGGTCGAAACCGGTAACCCCTATCGTGATAATGTCTCTCGCCTGATCACCTGGGGGCATTGGTTCTCCTTCTTCAACATTATTCTGGCCATGCTCATCGCCACCCGTTATCTGGGTGCCATCAGCTGGCCATCGACCACGCTTGGCGTGATCTATCTCGTTGTAAGCTGGATTGGCCACTTCTCGTTTCTGAGTTTTGTCACCTACCTGTTGACGATCTTCCCGCTCAGCTTCGTGCTGCCCAAGGAGAAGTCGTTGCGGTTCATCTCCGCCATCATCGCCACCCTGGCGCTGGTGTTGCTGCTGATCGACACCCAGGTATTCCGGCTGTTCAAGTTCCACCTCAACAGTCAGGTATGGCAGTTGCTGCTGGATCAGGCGCAGACCGAAGAGGGCTCAATCTGGAGCATCATCTTCGTTGCCGTGCCCACCATCTTCCTGCTGCAACTGCTGCTGTCGGCCTATGTCTGGCGCAAGATCAACAAGCGCAAGCGCCGCCAGTACGGCAATCAGGTGGGGCTGGCCCTGCTGATCTGCTTTATTCTGACCCACGTGGTCAACAGCTGGGCGGATGCGACCCTCTATCAGCCGATCACCATGCAGAGAGCCAACTTCCCCCTCTCCTACCCCATGACGGCCCGCTCCTTCCTGGCCAAACATGGCTGGCTGGATCTGGATCAGTACGAGAAGCAGGCGGCCTCCCAGGGTGATAACAGCGACAGCCGGATGCACTACCCACTGCGCCCGCTCAACGTCAACGCCCCCCTGACTCACAACAATCTGCTGATTGTGGTGGTCGACTCATTGCGTTTTGACATGCTCAACAACATCAACATGCCCAATCTGCAGCGCTATGCGGATCAGCATCTGACGTTCCGCAATCACCTGAGTGGCGGCAACGACGACCTGATGGGCATGTTCAGCCTCTTCTACGGGTTGCCCGGTCACTACTACAAGGACATCAGCAGCGACAAGCGTCCGCCGGTGCTGTTCGACGAGATGCTGCGCCAGGATTACCAGTTCGGGCTGTTCGGCGCGATGGAAGATGCCCAGAAGTATCGCAAGAGCATCCTCGCCGGTCTGCGCAAACAGGTGTTTGTCTCCGAACAGAGTGACGATGGCAAGCTGCTGACCGACTGGCAACAGTGGCTGGAGAAGCGCTCTCCCGAGCGCCCCTGGTTCTCGCTGGTCTATCTCTCCAGCCCCGGCGACTACCAGTTGCCCGCCACCATGAAGGGGCCGTTCCAACCGGAGCTCGCCAACTTCAATCCGGCGACCGCCTATCGGGCGGAGAACCTGCAAAAACTGGAGAACCGCTACAAGAACTCGGTCTTCTATACCGACCAGTTGCTTGAGCAGATGCTGACCAAATTGCAGTCGCAGGGGATGGACAGCAACACCATCGTCGTCATCACCTCCAACCACGGTCAGGAGTTCAACGACACCCGCAGCAACAGCTGGGGCGCAGGCAGCAACTACTCACCCTATCAGGTGCAGGTACCGCTGGTACTGGCCTGGCCGGGGCGCGGCAGTGACGTTCGGGAACAACCGAGCAGCCATTTCGATCTGGCGCCGACCCTGATGCAGGGGATGCTGGGCGTGCGCAATCCGGCGCGCGATTACAGCGTTGGCCGCTCGCTGTTTGATACCAGCCCGCGCAACTGGCTGCTGGCCGGGGATCAGAACGACTTCGCCATCTATGAAGGGGAGACCATCACCCACTTCAACAAGCAAGGTGACTTCGAACTGCTGGAGCGCAACAGCTATCGCCCGATCAAACACGGCACCCCGGATATGGGCGCCATGATCCAGGTGATGAACGAGCTGAACCGCTTCTATCGCAACCAGTGAAGCGCCCGTTGATGGCTTGATACCATAAAAAACGTCCCGAATTCGGGGCGTTTTTCGTTGTATAGCCGGGCCACGTTCACGACAGTTAGCCACCCCACCCTTGCGGGTACTTGTAGCCGACGAAACGCTTGGCTGCATAGGCCTTGAAAGCCGCCGAGTTGTAGGCTGCCGCCACATCTTTGGCAAACGGCTGCTCCGCATCTGCGCTTTTCACCACCACCCAGTTGATAAAATCGTAGCTGCGCTCCAGAAACAGTCCTTCACTGAACGGGATACCGCTGGAGGCTGCAAAATTACCGTTGATCACCGAGAAGTCCACATCCTCCCGCGAGCGGGGCAACTGCGCGGCTTCCAGCAGTACCAGCTTGAGATTGTGCGGATTGTTCACCACATCAAACTCGCTGGCCTTGAGCGGGTTTATCCCCTCCTTGAGAGTGAGCCAACCGAGATCCTGCAGCATCAACAGCGCCCGCGCCTGATTGGTGGGATCGTTGGGGATGGCCACCGTGCTCCCCTCTTTCACCTTGTCGAGTGCTGCCAGCTTGCCGGAATAGAGTCCCATCGGGCCGGTTGGCACCTGGGTAATGGGCGCCAGCGACAAGCCGCGATCTTTGGCAAAACTCTCCAGATAGGGTTTGTGCTGGAAGCAGTTCACATCCAGTGATCCGTCAGCCAGAGCAATATTGGGGGTCACATAGTCGGTGAACTCCACCAGCTTGACCTTATACCCCTTGGCCTCCAGCTGCGGCTGGATGGAGTCGGTCACCATGTCGGCAAAATCCCCCACCGTAGTACCAATCACGATCTCCTGTTTGGTCGGCAAGGACGCATCGGCGGCAACCGCGGAAAAAGAGAGGCTCCCGACCGCCATCGCGGCAATAAAGGTGCTGGCACCAGCAGTGGCGCGCAAGGAAGCAGTCAAAGGAGAAGATAAGTAGGAACGAAACGGCATAGGGACTCCCTGTCAGGTACGCATCAAGCTATGGGACTGCGGCGGGGTGGCTCTCAGAGATTAGGCCGCTCAAACCGCAGCAATCTAGCCATCCAAACGGCTATTTTGGTTACCATAACAGAGCCATCCACCGCCGCCAAGCAATAAACCACTGACCCACCCCCACCTCATCACTCTTGCAGGCTCACCCGAACGCATACCAGCACTCACATTGGCACACATCACTATGCCGTTTATTTCCAAGAGCGCACGAGCTCACCTCGGGATTGCCCCGAATCGAGATGGCTGCGGCGAAGGAGAGTCGCGAGATGAGTGAATTACAGATAAAAAGATCAGTAGCGAGCGGTGAGAACCATTCTCAATAGAACACATAACCAGTGTCATTGGAATACCTACCACAAACTGAATCGGATTTCTTTGAACCTCATTGCGTTTTTTGAAAATGGCTCTTTTTGAACCCCTTTCACCCGTGTATAGATTTCCGTCGCACTCAGGATGAGTGCGATCCAAGATGGAGTTAAAAAAATAATGAAGCAAACATCGTTAGCACTGGCGATCACAGCACTGCTGTCGACCCTGCCCAGTGCGCTCGTTCAGGCAAATGAAGGTTGTGCGCCGCTCACCGGCAAGGAGAGCGGCATGGATATCGGACGCAGCAGCACCGAGCGCTGCCTGCCAGGTGCCAATCCCCTGCAGGATCAGCAGTGGTATCTGCTCAACAGCGGCCAGGATGGATTCAGCGCCCGTGGCGGTATAGCGGGCAATGATCTCAACCTCTGGTGGGCTCATCGCACAGGGGTGCTGGGCCAGGGAGTCAATGTGGCCGTGGTGGATGATGGTCTGGCCATCGCCCACCCGGATCTGGCGGACAACGTGCGTCCGGGTTCGAAAAACGTGGTAACCGGCAGCGATGACCCGACACCGACCGATCCGGATTCGGCCCACGGCACCTCGGTCTCCGGCATCATAGCGGCGGTAGACAACGCCATCGGTACCAAGGGAATTGCCCCGCGAGCCCAGCTGCAGGGGTTCAACCTGCTGGATGACAACAGCCAGCAGTTGCAGAAAGATTGGCTCTACGCCCTTGGCGACAGCGATGCCAGCCGCGACAACCGGGTGTTCAACCAGAGCTACGGCATGAGTGTGGTGGATCCCCGCTCAGCCAACTCTCTGGATCAATCCCAGCTTGATCGCCTGTTTGAACAGCAGACCCTCAAGGCGCAGGGCGCGGCCTATATCAAGGCCGCCGGCAACGGCTTCAACAAGATAGCGGCGGGCGGCTATGTGCTTAACCGCACCGGCAATGGTCCCAAATTGCCGTTTGAAAACAGCAACCTCGATCCCTCCAATAGCAACTTCTGGAACCTGGTGGTGAGCGCGCTCAACGCCGATGGCGTCAGATCCTCCTACTCCAGCGTCGGCAGCAACATCTTCCTGAGCGCGACCGGCGGCGAGTACGGTACCGACTCTCCGGCGATGGTGACCACGGATCTGCCCGGCTGCGACATGGGTTACAACCGCACCGACGATCCCAGCACCAACCGGCTGCACGGCAACCCGCAACTGGATGCCAGCTGCGACTACAACGGCGTGATGAACGGCACCTCCTCCGCCACCCCCAGCACCTCCGGCGCCATGGCGCTGCTGATGTCCGCCTACCCAGATCTGTCGGTACGTGACCTGCGGGATCTGCTGGCGCGCAGCGCAACCCGGGTCGATGCCAAACATCAGCCCGTGATGGTCAGCTACACCAGCAGCACCGGCAAGGTGCGCGACGTGAAAGGACTGGAAGGTTGGGAGCGCAATGCCGCCGGCATGTGGTTCAGCCCGACTTACGGTTTTGGTCTGATTGACGTCAACAAGGCCCTTGAGCTGGCAGCTAATCACCAGCCCCTGCCCCCGCTGGTGCAACTGCCATGGCAGAAGATCAATGTCACTGGCAGTGCCGCCGCCATTGCGGATGTGGGCAACAGCCCGACCCATTCCACCACCCGCATCGCGACACCATTGACGGTGGAAGCGGTTCAGGTGATGGTGAGTCTGGATCATCAGCGTCTGCCCGATCTGCTGATCGAACTGGTCTCCCCCGCCGGCACCCGCAGCATCCTGCTGAGCCCCTTCAACAGCCTGGTCGGCCAATCTCTCGACCAGCAGCAACTGGGCTTTGTGCGAACCAAGGGATTGCGTGACATGCGGATGCTATCCAACAAGTTCTACGGCGAATCGGCGCAAGGCACATGGCGACTGGAAGTAACCGACGTTGCCAACGGTACCCGTCAGGTCTCTCTGCTCAATCGCGAGACCCGTGAGCGTACCACCCTGACCGAGCGCAACAATCGCCAACCGGGCAAGCTGATCTCATGGTCCCTGCGGGTCCTGGGTCACGATGCCAACCGCAGCTAACACGCTAGGAGTATTACCATGAACAAACCTGTTACCTTGCTTCTGGCAACCCTGCTGGCCCCCCTCTCGGGACAGCTCTGCGCCCAGGAGTCCGTCACCATGGATGGCAAGCAGTACAGCACCATAGAGGTGAACGGCCAGACCTACCTCATTCCCGACAATGGCAGCAAGAAGCGGGTCGCCCGTAGCCTTGACAGCAAGGTCCCGCAACAGACCCTGCGCCGCGGTGACGTGTTGATGCAAGGGGCCGCCAGCCCCGAGCTGACTGTAAGCGGCACCCTGCTGGTGGAAGCTGACGATGCCAGCGCCAAGGCGCTGGCGACTCGCCACGGCCTGAACTTCAAACAGAGCAGCGGTGGTATCGCCCTACTTGAGGCCAAACCGGGCACCGATCTCAATGCCATCGCCACCAAGCTCAAGAGCGAAGGGGTGAAGGTACAGATCGAGCTGTCGGGGGCCGAACAGCAGCCGAAATAGGTCGTGACACACAGATAACAAAGGGGGCCATCATGGCCCCCTTTCTGCTGCTCATTTTGACAGTGACTTACTTGGCGCCATGCTGCTCCGCCAAATAGAGCCAGGTATCGACCACGGTATCGGGGTTGAGAGACACCGAATCGATCCCCTGCTCCACCAGCCAGGCGGCAAAGTCCGGATGATCGGATGGCCCCTGACCGCAGATCCCCACGTACTTGCCCGCCTTGCGCGCAGCCTGAATCGCCATTGCCAGCAGTGCCTTGACCGCCTCGTTGCGCTCGTCGAACAGATGGGCAATCAGCCCCGAGTCCCGATCCAGCCCAAGGGTGAGCTGGGTCATGTCATTGGAGCCGATGGAGAAGCCGTCCACGTGCTCGAGGAACTTGTCCGCCAAGAGGGCATTGCTCGGGATCTCGCACATCATGATCACCTTGAGCCCCCGCTCGCCGCGGCGCAGACCGTTCTCGGCCAGGATGTCGATCACCTGCTCCACCTCGCCCACGGTGCGCACGAAGGGGATCATCACCTCGACGTTGGTCAACCCCATCACATCGCGCACCCGCTTGATCGCCTCGCACTCGAGGGCAAAGCAGGGGCGGAAGCTGTCGGCGATGTAGCGGGATGCGCCACGAAAACCGATCATCGGGTTCTCCTCGTGGGGCTCGTAGCCACGACCGCCCACCAGATTGGCGTACTCGTTGGACTTGAAGTCCGACATCCGCACGATCACCCGCTCCGGCCAGAACGCAGCGCCCAGAGTGGCGATCCCCTCGGTCAGCTTGGCCACGTAGAACTCCCGCGGGCTGTCGTAACCGGCGATCATCTTGCCGATGGTGGCCTTGAGCTCTGGGGTTTGCTGGTCAAACTCCAGCAAGGCCTTGGGGTGCACGCCGATCATCCGGTTGATGATAAATTCAAGGCGTGCCAGCCCCACCCCGGCGTTGGGCAACTGGGCAAAGTCGAAAGCGCGGTCCGGGTTGCCGACGTTCATCATGATCTTGATGGGCAGGCGTGGCATATTGCCCACCTCGGTCACCGCCACATCGAAGTCCAGCTCGCCGTCATAGATAAAACCGGTATCCCCTTCCGCGCAGGAGACGGTGATCCGCTGGCTCGGCTGAATATGATCGGTAGCGTTGCCACAGCCCACCACAGCCGGAATGCCCAGCTCACGGGCGATAATGGCGGCGTGACAGGTGCGGCCACCCCGGTTGGTGACGATGGCGGAGGCCCGCTTCATGATGGGCTCCCAGTCCGGGTCGGTCATGTCGGTCACCAGCACATCGCCGGGCTGCACTTCGTCCATCTGGCTGATGGAAGAGATGACCCGCGCCGGACCCGCGCCAATCTTGTGGCCGATGGCCCGCCCCTCGATCAACACCTTGCCCGACTGCTTGAGGGCAAAACGCTCGAGGGTGTTGGCCTCCTGACGGCTGCGCACGGTTTCCGGGCGGGCCTGCACTATGTAGAGCTGGCCATCCTGACCATCCTTGGCCCACTCGATATCCATCGGGCGGCCATAGTGCTGCTCGATGATGAGGGCCTGTTTCGCCAGCTCCATCACCTCGGCATCTGTGATGCAGAAGCGGCTGCGCTCGGCTTCATTGGTGTCGACGATCTGTACCTGACGGCCATGGCTGGCATCGCCGGAATAGGTCATCTTGATAAGCTTGGAGCCAAGCGTCTTGCGCACCACCGCCGGGCGTCCCCCCTTGAGGGTCGGTTTGTGCACGTAGAACTCGTCCGGGTTGACCGCCCCCTGTACCACCATCTCGCCAAGACCGTGGGCGCCGGTGATAAAGACCACGTCGTTGAAGCCGGACTCGGTATCCAGGGTGAACATGACACCGGAGGCGGCAAGATCCGAGCGCACCATCCGCTGCACCCCGGCCGACAGGGCGACGCCCTTGTGGTCATAACCCTGATGCACCCGATAGGAGATGGCGCGATCGTTGAACAGGGAAGCAAACACATGCTTGACCGCCGTCATGACGGCATCGATGCCGCGCACGTTGAGGAAGGTCTCCTGCTGGCCGGCAAAGGAGGCGTCCGGCATATCCTCGGCGGTGGCGGAGGAGCGCACCGCAAACGAGGCCTCGACACCGGCGCTCAACTTTTCATAGGCAACCCGGATCGCCTGCTCCAGCTCGGGCTGGAACGGGGCTTCGATCACCCAGTCGCGGATCTGCTGACCGGCCCGGTTGAGGGCGGCGATATCGTCCACGTCCAGATTGTAGAGCAGATGGTGGATCTTGCCGTTGAGGCCGCTTGACTCCAGAAACTCGTTAAACGCAAAGGCGGTGGTGGCAAAGCCCCCCGGCACGGATACGCCAGCGCCAGAGAGGTTGCTGATCATCTCGCCAAGGGATGCGTTCTTGCCGCCAACTCGTTCTACGTCCTGCATTCCGAGTTGTTCGTACCAGAGCACGTACTGTTGCACTTGGATGTCTCCAGGTTGGTGGGCACCGATGCCATAGCACCTCGTGCGCCCGATTTAATCGATGAGGTTATGGGTAAGTCAGGTGCGTTATTGTCTGTTTCTTTTGTTGCCAACGACTATGAAAACGTTTTCTACTTATTTTCAAAAAAATCCCCGAGCAAGCGTTGGGGATGGTCGAATGACCGGAACATTCTACAATGGCGACACAAAAAGATAACGATTCAGGTTTGCAAGCCACTTCACAACTTGGGCACAGCAGACCGGTTGACAAAACTGGTATGGTTTCGGGAGATACTTCTCACCCCTTACCCCATGCGACCCCACCCGCGGTATCACAGGAGCCCTACGTGCACACCGTATTTTATGTTTCAGACGGAACCGCCATCACCGCCGAAGTGTTCGGTCACGCGGTATTGAGCCAGTTTCCGCTGGCCTTCGAGCAGATCACTATCCCCTTTGTGGAGACACAGGAGAAGGCGCGTCAGGTACGGATGCGGATCGACGAGCAGTTCCGCCAGACCGGGGTACGCCCCATCCTGTTTCACACCATCGTCGACCCGCTGGTACGGGAAGAGGTACTGAAATCGGAGGCGTGCGGCCACGACTTTCTCAATACCTTCGTCAGCCCGCTGGAGCAGGAGCTGGGGGTGAAGGCCGAGCCCCGCCCCCATCGCACCCACGGTATGGAGAACCGCAAGCTCTATGACGATCGCATCGAGGCGGTTAACTTTGCGCTGGCCAACGACGATGGCATCACCACCAAAGAGTACGACGAGGCGGACATCATCCTGATCGGGGTCTCCCGCTGCGGCAAAACCCCCACCAGCCTCTATCTGGCGCTGCAGTTCGGCATTCGCGCCGCCAACTACCCCTTTATCGAGCAGGACATGGGGATGCTGGAGCTGCCCGCCCCCCTCAAGGCCAACCGTCACAAGCTGTTTGGCCTCACCATAGCGCCACAGCGGCTGCACGAGATCCGTAACCAGCGCCGTGCCAACAGCCGCTACTCCTCCATCGAACAGTGCGAGCAGGAGCTGGCCTGCGTGGAGCGGCTGTTTCGCCAGGAGGCGATCCGCTTCCTCGATACCAGCTCCCACTCGGTGGAGGAGATCAGCGCCAAGGTCCTCGAGGCAACCGGTCTGCGCCGCCAGCTCTGTTAAGCCAGCTTGACAGCTATCGGCATCAACAAAAGATAAAAATTACAGTGTCGCGGCGAAAGTCAGCTGTGGCGAACTGCAATTCACATAGATGACAGTGAAAAGCGTGGATAAAAAAGGGATAAGCACCACAAATGCTTATCCCTCTTCTTGTCGACCTTAGCGTTGTGCCCTTGTCACCTGCAGCCAGTTAGCCGCTATTCGATTCCGTTCTGCTGCGCTCGGCAAACAGCCAGCGTTAACTAACGATTGAGCTCCGGGTTGTTCATCAACCGGGCATAGAAGGCCAGCAAACCGTGGCGCAGGCGAACCCGCTCCGCCAGCCAGCCGCCAACGAGCGCCCCCGTTACCCCACCCGCCAGCAACAGCGACTGCCAGTAGTGCAGCAACTCCTGATCACCGAGTAACAGCCAACCCAGCAATATAATCGCGGCCACCAGCAACAACAGCGGACTGGCGGCAATCCCTAACCAGAGCGCCACCTGTACACCCCGGGCAACCCCCTGTTGCAGCACGCTTTCGCACTTTCTGTACTCCAACTCTCTGCACTCTTCCCTGTACTCTCGCTTGTTTGGCATCATTTGCATCCATTTGTGGCTTGGCACCACAAAAGCACACCAACAAGACAAAATGTCAATCAAACAGAATTCGATTGCACAAACATTAACCAAAAACTACCAAGAAGCCTCTTCAGATCATGAAAAAGCTGCCTTTGGTACAAAACACGGCCATTAGAAATGGAAAACAGGTGCATTCATGGCGGATTATCACTATTCTGCTTCGGTTGCCAGCCAACACTAAAAATTGCAAATGGCATGGTGTAACGAAATAAATACATCTTTCGTCAGGTTTTGGCTACGCACTGCGGCCTGCTCAGGATGAGCCCAACACCGACAAGAGACAACAGAGACGTAAGGACAGACCCATGGATTTGAAACAAGACGGTGAGGAGCTGAAGCGCGGCCTTAAAAACCGCCACATTCAGTTGATTGCTTTGGGCGGCGCCATCGGCACCGGCCTCTTTCTGGGCATTGCCCAAACCATCAAGATGGCAGGCCCCTCAGTCCTGCTGGGTTATGCCATTGGCGGCTTTATCGCCTTCCTGATCATGCGCCAGCTCGGTGAAATGGTGGTGGAAGAGCCGGTAGCCGGTTCATTCAGCCACTTTGCCTACAAATACTGGGGCGAGTTTGCCGGTTTTGCGTCCGGCTGGAACTACTGGGTGCTCTACGTGCTGGTGAGCATGGCCGAGCTGACCGCGGTGGGCATCTATGTCCAGTACTGGTGGCCCGAGATCCCGACCTGGATGTCGGCAGCCTTCTTCTTCGTGCTGATCAACGCCATCAACCTCTCCAACGTCAAAGCGTTTGGCGAAATGGAGTTCTGGTTCGCCATCATCAAGGTGGTCGCCATCATCGGCATGATTGGCTTTGGCGGCTATCTGCTCCTCTCCGGTGCCGGCGGACCCGAGGCAAGCGTCACCAACCTGTGGGCACAAGGGGGCTTCTTCCCCAACGGCATCAGCGGTCTGGTGATGGCGATGGCGGTGATCATGTTCTCCTTTGGCGGTCTGGAGCTGGTCGGTATTACCGCCGCCGAAGCGGACAATCCCGAGAAGAGCATTCCCAAGGCCACCAATCAGGTGATCTACCGTATCCTCATCTTCTACATCGGCGCTCTGGCTATCCTGATGTCCCTCTACCCCTGGGGTAAAGTGGTGGAAGGCGGTAGCCCGTTCGTAATGATTTTCCACGCTCTGGACAGCAATCTGGTCGCCACCGTGCTCAACATCGTGGTACTGACGGCGGCACTGTCGGTCTACAACAGCTGCGTCTACTGCAACAGCCGGATGCTGTTCGGTCTGGCCAAACAGGGCAACGGCCCGAAAGCCCTGCTCAAGACCAACAAGAGCGGCGTGCCGCTGGTTGCCCTCTCGGTCTCGGCCATCGCCACCCTGCTCTGCGTGCTGATCAACTACCTGATGCCGGGCAAGGCGTTTGGTCTGCTGATGGCACTGGTGGTCTCCGCACTGGTGATCAACTGGGCGATGATCAGCCTCGCGCACCTCAAGTTCCGCAAGGCCAAGGTCGCAGAGGGTGTCCAGCCCAAGTTCAAGGCGTTCTGGTATCCCTTCGGCAACTACCTCTGCCTCGCGTTCATGGCCGGTATTCTGGTGATCATGTATATGACCCCCGATTTCCGCATCTCGGTCGAACTGATCCCCGCCTGGCTGGTGGTACTGGGCATTGGCTTTGTCATCAAGCGCAAAGGACAAGCTCAAAGCAAGGTTGCAGCCAATCTGGGTTAATGCCCGCAGCTGAGAAAAACAATGCAAAACGCCGATCGGATGATCGGCGTTTTTTTATTGCGCGCAGTACTACTAGCAGCCGTAGCCCTCAGGAAGGCAGCTCTTGCCTTTGATCTTGCCGATGCTCTGGGCTGTTGACGCAACACTCATCGCGGAAAAAGGCGATGATCTCCTCCAACACCGCGTATTGAGAGACGCAAAGCAGGGTGCGACTCTCCCGGTTTTGCTTCACCAGCCCCACCGAGACCAGCGCCGCGATATGGTGGCTGAGGGTGGATGCGGGGATCGCCAGCTGCTTTTGCAGCTCACCCACCGGCAGCCCCAGCTCTCCCGCCTTGACCAGATGCTTGAAGATAAACAGCCGGGTCGGATGACCCAGCTCTTTCAATGCCTTGGCGACCTCTTCCAGTTGCATCTCTGCGCCCTCCACAAATTTGATATTTCGATAATACCAGAAATATCTTGACCGGCCATTCATTTCGATTATTTTGGAAATATAGAAACCAAGTGAGGATACGACAATGAATGAGTGGTTAACCATGCTGACCGATGCAGCCCAGATGTTCCTGTTTCTGGCTGTCGAGCTGTCGGTTCTGTTTCTGGTCATTAGCGCCGGGGTCAGCCTGATCCGCCAGAAGATCCCCGACGAGAAGATCCAGCGGATGCTGGGGGCGCGCCATGGCAAGGGCTATCTGCTCTCGGCCCTGCTCGGCGCCGTCACCCCCTTTTGCAGCTGCTCCACCATCCCCATGCTGAGAGGGCTGCTCTCGGCCAAGGCTGGCTTTGGCCCCACCCTCACCTTCCTGTTTATTTCGCCACTGCTGAACCCTATCATCGTCGGCTTGATGTGGGCCACCTTCGGCTGGAAAGTGACCCTGCTCTACGCCGTGATCGCCGCCAGCGTCTCCGTCATGGCGAGCATGCTGCTCGACAGGCTCGGGTTCGAGCGCCACGTCATCGACCCCAAAGAGGCCACCCCCTCTTGCGGTAGCGACTGTGGCCCGGCGACCCGCGCCACAACTCAAACAAATTGCAGTGACAACCAACGCGGTACCATTCGCGCAATCAAACAACTCAAGGGGACGGCGTGCTGCCCGGCTCCGCAACCAGAGATGGCAGAACAGGCTACCCTCCCCTGCTGCGGCGATGGCACGGCTGCCCTGACCAGAGCGCCACTGCTCCCCACCGCCTGGGTCAAAGCTCGCATCGATGCCTGGCAGCAGTTCAAAACGGTATTGCCCTTCCTGCTGCTGGGGGTGCTCATCGGCTCGTTTATTTACGGTTTTATTCCAGCCGAGTGGATCGCAGCCCATGCTGGTGCCGACAACCCGCTGGCCATCCCCTTCAGCGCCATCGTCGGGATCCCGCTCTACATCCGTGCCGAGGCCGTGATCCCGCTGGCGTCGGTACTGCTGGGCAAAGGGATGGGAATGGGCGCCGTCATGGCGCTGATCATCGGCAGTGCCGGTGCCAGCCTGACCGAGGTGATCCTGCTCAAATCGATGTTCAGAACTCCGATGATTGCGGCCTTCCTTACCGTGATACTCGGCATGGCGATCCTGATGGGCTACCTGACGCAACTGCTGTTTTAAGTCGCCCATCATTAAACAGACAAGGTGTTAAGCCAGCTGAGTGTGAAACCATCAGGCTTCCCATAGACAAAACGCCGATCAACTGGTCGGCGCTTGTCTATTCCGTACGGCAATCTGCAACCGGCGTTACAGATATTGCCCGACGATGGGGAGCAGATCCTCGACGTCACGGGCGATATGGTCGGGTTGGTGTTCCCAGCGCTCCGGGGTCGCGCGGCTATAGGCGACAGCCACCGAGATCACACGGCTCTGCTCGCCAAGCGCCGCTTGCAAATGACGGGCAAACTGCACATCTGCTTCATGGTCACCGATATAGATCAGCGACTGGCACCTGGCTGGGCCGAAGATAGACTCCAGACATTTGAGGCCACCGTAAGGATTGGGTTTTTGCTGCTGTCCGGGCACGTCATCATAGCCGACCACAGCCTTGAACAGGCTGTTCACGCCATGCTGCTCCAGTACGCGGCGAATGTTCTTTTGGGAGTTCTGCGAACAAATTCCGTGGGGAATGGCAGAGAAATGGTCAATCACCGCCTCCAGCCCCGCAAAAAAACGCACCTCGGTCCGGTTCATCTCCTGATGCTTGGCCCACAGACTGCCAGCCAGCACCATCTCGTCCCGCGACAAACCGTAGTAATCCATATAGAGCGCCTGCCAGTTCTTGGCGGCGTGATTGGCATGGTGATACTCCGCTTCGCTGCGCAGATAGCGCGGCAGATGTTCTCCGGTCAGATGGGGGGCGACCTCAGCCAGGATCTGCTTGGTGATATCGATATTCTTCGGCACCGAATTGACCAGAGTACCGTCATAATCCCATAAAATCGCATCCAACTTCATTGCGTTACCTGTCTCGCTGCACAGCCATAAGTCACGCCATGTTACTTGGCTTGCCTCCCCTCGCCAAACCGCGCTGTAAAAATGTGAGACCCATCCCGTCCCCACGCAGTAGCACAAGAGTTAATGTGCAACAACACAATAAATGAACATCCTCTGCCATACTCAGACGAAGTATTCCGTTACGCCGAAACCGGAGTCTGATCATGGTAACCAGCTCGCTTCACACCACAGATACCGAGGTTGAATTTGCCGACGATATCCAGTTGGTATCGACGACCGATCTCAAAGGGGACATCACCTACGCCAATCCGGCGTTTTGTCAGGTGGCAGGCTATCGCCTGGAAGAGATGTTGGGGCAGCATCACAATCTGGTGCGCCACCCCGACATGCCCAAGGCAGCGTTTGCCGATCTCTGGGCCCACCTGCAGGCGGGTAAACCATGGCGAGGGATGGTAAAAAACCGCTGCAAAGATGGTCGCTATTATTGGGTTGATGCCTATGTCACCCCGATTTATGAAGATGGCAAGATGGTGGGTTACCAATCCGTCCGCTGCCGCCCCGCCGCAGAACACAAAGCGCGTGCCAGCCAGATGTACAAAACCCTTAAAGCCCGTGAAACCGGCTCTGCCATTCACATGGGCCTGCATCAACTCACGCCGGCCATGATGACCATCCCCCTGCTGCTCGTCAGCGTGATCAGCGCGCTCTGGCTGCTCTCACCGCTGCAGGCGCTCTGGGTCATCATTCCCCTATTGGCCGCCATCTGGTTCAATCGCCACCCTCTCTTCCTCACGCCGCGATTCTTGCAGCAGCTCGAGCAGGATTACGACAGCATCAGCCGCCTTATCTTCTCGGGGGATGCCCCCCACAGCATTGCCGATTTCCATATCAAGCTCGGGCAAGCGAAGATCCGTACCGTACTCGGCCGGGTGGATGACACCACGGCTTCGCTCAATGCCATGGCCAATGACCTGCGCGGCTCCGCCTCGCTGGCCAGCCAGGATATCTCTTCGCAAGACACGCAGATCCAGCAGATTGCCACCGCCGTCACCCAGATGGCCTCGGCCGCCGAGGAGATCAACCGCAATATTCAAGACAGCAACAGCCAGATCGAAGAAGCCCGCCGCCACTGCATCACCACCAGCACCCAGCTTTCGGAAGCAGGAGAAGAGATGTCGGCGCTTGCCACCCAGGCGGAGCAAGCCTTTCAGTCAGCCGTTGAGCTGGCGAGCGAATCCGAGCGGATTGGCACCATCATGAGCGAAATTCGCGGCATTGCGGATCAAACCAACCTGCTGGCGCTCAATGCCTCCATCGAAGCCGCACGGGCAGGCGATCAGGGGCGCGGCTTTGCAGTGGTGGCGGACGAGGTTCGCAGCCTGTCGACCAGAACCCACAAGGCGACAGAGCAGATCCAGAACAGCATTGGCCATATCCAGCAAACCCTGGGGGGATGGAAAGAGATGATGCATCTCAATGTGACCAGAACCAACGCCTGCCTCGCCACCACCCGGGCAAGCACCGGCAACCTGAATCAGGTTGTGGTCGAGATAGACAAGGTCTCTGATTTTTCCAATCAGATCACCGCCGCGGCCACCGAGCAACAAGCGGTCATCGAGGAGATCAGTCGCAATATCAACCAGATATCCTCGCTCTCTCACGATAACAGTCTCAAAATCGATCAGGTGAGTGAAACCAGTGCCAACTTGCAGAGCAAAGCGAGCCACCTCAAGGACTTAAGCCGGACGTTTGGATAGCATAAATGATTAGAAGGCTACTTTTAGAAAGCCAGTCATTGGATTTGAATACCCAAACTCCCAAGCAATTCGGTTGTCAGTGTGCCTGTGGAATTTAGCCCATGGTCACGCTGATAACGTTTAATCTGAGTACGGGTTTTGGGGCCCAACTTGCCATCTATAATGCCCACATCATAACCTTTGGCGAACAACGCGATTTGCACTCGCATGATCAACTCAATCATCGCACTGTCATTTGCAGTACGACGTTTTACCGTAGAAGAACCTGTGGTGGGGTACAGACTTTCTTTAGTAGCGCTATTGAGGCTGTTAGTACTGCTGGTGCTACTGCCCGTAGAGATTGAGGGCAAATTCACAGGGGCGCTATAGGTCGAGGCACCATAGCCAGAATAGTGAGAACGATGACTTGAATGCGAGCGATGTGAACTGTGTGAGCGATGTGATCTATGCGCTGCATAGAGGTTGTTAACATTCAGGTTCAGCGATGACGCCATATTTGGCAAGTTGTCCAAATTCAATTGACTCAATGCTTCATCGGAAAGGTGTGCAGGGCTGGCCGTAGCGCCATGTCCACCCAAAACACTCAGACCAAATACTCCCCATCGTTGCAAAGTGGACATGAGCTTTTTCATAGTTTCTCTTTTACCTCAATATAAGATTCATCATTAATGCTTTTTAACGATTTAACTATAATACCGGACTTATGATAAAGGTTCGACTCAAAAAAGCCACAACAGATAGCTTTTGACGCGCAACTATCACAACCATTAGGAAACTCATTTTTCCAGTCAGAAATGCTTTGTACTGCAAGATCTCGCAAACTCAGCGGAAGATGACATTGTGGAATATTGTAAATTAATGCCTGTACTCTATTTAATTTCAGGATGTTAATTCCCGATATCAATGTAGGTAAATACTCAACAATTGAAGAATAAACTTGTGCATAATTTCGCTTGGCAAAGCCAGTTAATTCAACTCCCATAAACGCAACAAATGAGACGAATGATAAGTTCCTGGCAATAAATTCACATAATGCTTCAATATTATTGAGCACATCGATGGTCAAAACGATACGTAGTTCAATATGTTGCCCGATTGTTTCAAGGTGATAGAGACCATTGATAGTCTGGTTGAATGCACCACGAGACTGCACATGATAATCGTGCTCGAGAGCAGTCGAACCATACAATGGAATACCCCAAAGTACTCGCTGGTGCCCAATCTGCTTAATGTTATTGATGAAGTTTCTGTCACTCAGTTTTTTGCCATTGGTCAAAATATGGAGCTGGGTTTGAGGCAGTTTCTCGTGACAATGGCTAAGAATTTTTAAAAAATCAGCGCTAAGGATGGTTGGCTCACCACCACTTACCCCCAATGTGCGCGGATCATCATCAAGCAAATTGATGATGCCCAGAGCATCATTTATCCGCCAAGAGTCATCGATGTTTTTTGGCGGTTGAGAACACATTATGCAGAGGTTATCGCACCGCTCAGTCAGAAATAAAGTGTTGGAATCACTGCACTGCTTGTAGACAATGTAAACAGCATTATGTAGGGTCACAATAATATCACCATCCTCAAGGGGCTCGGCTGTCTCGGTGACCTTGATAATTTGACCTTCAAAGGGTGGGGCTGCTTTATCATAAATTACAACCGCTCCCCAATTAATAGAGAGCAGGGCCTCTGCCCGATCTTGCCTGTCTGGATAAATCAGACAAAGCTCCTCCGGTGATCGCCCATTAGCAATGTAACTCTCAATCGTCGCCACCCGCAACGGGCGACGAATAATAGAGGGATTGTGAATTTCAGCTTTTAATTTCAATTTGAAGCTCATCGCACTTACCCTTTTGTGATCCATGAGGTGAATACGCCCTTGTTTTCCCCAAGGAGGTTGAACAGATGGCGATACAATGGCTTTTGCTTATTGCAAAAGTCATTCTTAGCCCTGTGCCCACACATATCCCCTGTACGGGAATAGTTTTGAATGGGGTTGGATCCGCAGTAGGGAAGGTAAGCGCAATAGGCACAGGCTGGCAGAGATTCAGCAACCCCGCTCAGCAAAATCCCAGCCATCACATCAGATGAAATCAGCTCAACATAGGGGGTATCTACCGAGCCCAAACAGAACTTATTGTCACCCATGTCATAGAGCATTCTGGCTTCATCTGAGGGGTAAACGTAGCCGTTGTAGTGATAGACCAGCACCCCAGTACCATCTCCACATGGAGAACGCAGATCAACATAACCTACTGCACGCCCAGTTAGCATATTATTCAATGCCAAAGAAGCAGTAACTTCATCGAGGTAGTAGCCAGAGTTATTGATATCGATGATATATTTCAGACTTTTTTTGTAAAATTCAAAATACTCACTTGATGTATAGCTGACTTTGCTTTCCTTTTTGACGGCAAAGCCATACATATTAAGTGGGCGCAAGAAGATGGAATGAAAGCCATGCTTTACATACTCATCAACAATTTCTTCGTGAAATGGCAGACTATCTTTGGTGATTGTAGTCATAGCAGCAATAGCATCATCACCAATGGCGTCTCTCACTTTCCGAATACCCGCAAGGGTACTTTGATAGCTATTACCACAAGTAGATGGCCGATTTTTATTATGCAGCCATTCTGGACCATCTAATGATGTAGATATCTGTATTTTATTAATCTTGATGAAATCAATCATCTCGTCTGTGATACATTGAAGGCTAGTCGCAATCACAAATACAATGCTCTTGCCATGAAAATGGTTTTTCTCGTGGGTGTAATCAACGACACTTTTAATTACATCGAAAGCTAGAAGAGGCTCACCGCCCTGAAATTCAATGGTGATATATTTGTTAGGTGATTCAAATACCCGATCTACCGCATGCCTAGCCGACTCTTGTGACATATCATATTGTGATGAGATAATTGATTTCCTGCTCGCTTGACAATACTCGCAGGAATTCCCACATCTCAGCGTCACCACAAATATATGCAGACCAGGCCCACCGCCCAAGAAGGATTTGCGCTGCCTGTATTTAGCAGATAAGCTTCGTAGCGCATAAGAATCTTCTGAGCCTGATAAGAAGCTTTTTCTTTTTAACTCATTATAAAGCGCAGTATCAGTTGGTAACTTACCTGCAACTAAATCTTGTAACTCGGAATATTTAACAAAGGAATATTCGCCCACCATATTGACGATTAATGTATCATCATTATTCAGCCGCTCAAAATTGAATGGTAGTAGTGAATAATTTTTGTCCGTGAAGCATTCTTTATTTCTAATTTTATTATTCATCTGACTGCACACCCCATGCCTCACGCAGCGCAGCACAAACTAAAGCATCTTTCACTACTTTTGTTTTCTCCTCAATCACCACCCGTAGCTCATGATCAACTAGCGCATTTTTAAATTCAGCCTCAAAACTGCGTGATACCGGTGTGGCATCTAATTTAGAAATGGTAATGGAATACATTCCATCATTCATTTTAATATCGAATTGAAAATCACCCGCAAAACCATAACAAGTCCGCAACAATGCATCTTTACTAAAAATGGGATCAATAACTAGATTCATGACAACGCTCAAGAAATATACGATGAGGGCAAATTTTATATTTTTATACCACAGCTAGAGGATAGTTAACTGAAAACTTGGGGTTCAGTTGGAAATATCTGACCATTACTTGCGATAGCTCAATATTTTGATGGATTTCCTATGGCCAAGCATCACACATAACGCATTACATATTGAGTCTTTATCCCTCCCTTGTTTATTTTCTATCTAGACAAATACGCAGATATGCCAAATCACTCACAACATTGCTCAGCAATACAAAAGAAAAATGCCCTGCGTTTGCAGAGCATTTTTAGTTTACCGCTTACGCTCAGTACGCCACTTACTTGGCGTAATCCTCAGTCGGGATACAGGCACAGAACAGGTTGCGATCGCCGTAGACGTCGTCGATGCGGTTCACAGAGGGCCACAACTTGGCGGCGCGCACGGCGTCCGACGGGAAGACCGCCTCGGCGCGGCTGTAGCCACGGGACCACTCTGCATCCATCACGTCATCCTGAGTGTGCGGCGCATGGACCAGCGGGTTGTCGGCGAGGCTCCACAGCCCCTCCTGCACCTTGGCAATCTCGGCGCGGATGGACGTCATCGCCTCGACGAAGCGATCCAGCTCGCGCTTGGATTCCGACTCGGTCGGCTCGACCATCAGGGTGCCCGCCACCGGAAAGCTCATGGTCGGTGCGTGGAAGCCGTAGTCCATCAGCCGCTTGGCTACGTCCATCTCGCTGATGCCGGAAGCCTCCTTGAGCGGGCGGATATCCAGAATACACTCGTGGGCCACCCGACCGTTTCGGCCGGAATAGAGCACCGGGAAGGATTCACCCAGCTTCTTGGCCAGATAGTTGGCGTTGAGGATGGCTACCTGAGTGGATTTTTTGAGCCCCTCATCACCCAGCATGGCGATATACATCCAGCTGATGGGCAGGATGCTGGCCGAGCCGAACGGTGCAGCCGACACGGCGCCATTGTCACGGCTCTCCTTGTCGGTCTTGACCACTGCGTGGCCAGCCACGAACGGTGCCAGATGCTTCTTCACGCCGATGGGGCCCATGCCCGGGCCGCCACCACCGTGAGGAATGGCGAAGGTCTTGTGCAGGTTGAGGTGAGAGACGTCCGCCCCGATAAAGCCCGGTGCCGTCAACCCGACTTGCGCGTTCATATTGGCACCGTCCAGGTAGACCTGACCACCGTGCTGGTGAACGATGTCGCACACCTCCTTGATGGTCTCCTCATACACCCCGTGGGTGGAGGGGTAGGTCACCATCAGACAGGAGAGTTGATCCCCCGCCTCAGCCGCCTTGGCCCGCAGGTCGTTGAGATCCACGTTGCCGGACTTGTCACAGGCGGTGACGATCACCTTGAGCCCCGCCATCTGGGCAGAGGCCGGGTTGGTGCCGTGGGCAGAAGCCGGGATCAGGCAGATGTCGCGATGCCCTTCGCCGCGGGACTCGTGGTACTTCTTGATGGCCAAGAGACCAGCGTACTCGCCCTGCGCACCGGAGTTGGGCTGCATGCAAACCGCATCGTAACCGGTCACCTTCACCAACCAATTTTCGAGGTCGGCCAGCAGCAACTGGTAGCCCTTGGCCTGGGCCAGCGGGGCGAACGGGTGCAACTTGCCAAACTCGGGCCAGGTCACCGGGATCATCTCGGCGGTGGCGTTGAGCTTCATGGTGCAGGAGCCGAGCGAAATCATGGCGTAGTTAAGGGCCAGATCTTTCGCTTCGAGACGGTGGATATAACGCAGCATCTCGGTTTCAGAGTGGTACTTGTTGAACACCTCGTGGGTCAGCACGGCATCGCTGCGCAGCAGATCCTGCGGGATGGCGTGATAGGCCTGAGCCGCCTTGTCGAGGGCCTCGATATCCAGTCCATGGCCTTGACCGAGGAAGAGATCAAACAGCTCGACCACATCGCCGCGGGTGGTGGTTTCAGAGAGGGAGATCCCTACCGCACCGTCGAGATCGGCGCGCAGGTTGATGCCATTGGCTTCAGCCTTGGCAATAAGTGCTGCTTTATCTGCCGTCAGCACGGTCAGAGTATCGAACCAGCTGGCATGCTTGAGGGCGACCCCCTTGGCCTTGAGGCCGAGCGCCAGAATGGTGGTGAGACGGTGCACGCGGGAGGCGATGGTTTTCAGCCCTACCGGGCCGTGGTAGACGGCGTAGAAGCTCGCCATGTTAGCCAGCAGCACCTGTGCGGTACAGATATTGGAGTTGGCCTTCTCGCGGCGGATATGCTGCTCGCGGGTCTGCATCGCCATGCGCAGTGCAGCCTTGCCGCGGGCATCCTTGGAGACACCGATGATGCGACCCGGCATGGAGCGCTTGTAGGCATCGCGGGTAGCGAAGAAGGCGGCGTGGGGGCCACCGTAACCCATGGGCACACCAAAGCGCTGGGCGGAGCCCAACACCACGTCGGCGCCCAGCTCGCCCGGGGACTTGAGCAGCAGCAGGGAGAGCAGATCGGCGCTGACGCAGGCCAGCCCTTTCTGGGCCTGTACCGCGGCAATCAGGGCGCGCAGATCTTTCACCTCACCTGTGGTGGTGGGGTACTGGAACAGGGCACCAAACACCTCTTCGCTCACTGCATCGCTCGCGGCACCAACCGCCACGTCGAAACCGAAGTGAACCGCGCGCTCCTTGACCACGTCGATCACCTGCGGGTGCACATCATCGGCCACGAAGAAGAGGTTGGATTTGGACTTGGCCATCCGCTTGGCCAGCGCCATCGCCTCGGCAGCGGCAGTCGCTTCATCCAGCAGGGAGGCGCTTGCCAGATCCATGCCGGTCAGATCCAGCGTCAGCTGCTGGAAGTTGAGCAGGGCTTCGAGACGGCCCTGTGCCAGCTCGGGCTGATAGGGGGTGTAGGCGGTATACCAACCCGGATTTTCCAGCACATTGCGCAAAATGACGTGGGGCACATGGGTATCGTGATAACCCATGCCGATGTAGCTCTTGGCAATCTTGTTCTGAGCGGCATAGCCCTTGAGCTTGGCCAGCGCCTCCACTTCGGTCATGCCGGCACCGATCCCCAGCGGACCCGGCAGGCGAATGGCGGCGGGCACGGTCTGTTCAATCAAATCGTCCAGGCTTTCGGCCCCAACGGTCGCCAGCAGCTGGCGCAGCTCTTCCTCGCCCGGGCCGATATGGCGGCGGACAAAATCGGTTTTTTGCTCGAGTTCAAACAGTGACTGGGTCATTTCCCTATTTCCTGATAAATAAGTCCTGGCATGACATCCTGATAACCAAGACCTGATGTTCCTGATCGTCGGTTGATACCGACTCCACTGATGTTCTGGGTCCCGCAGACAGGGTGCGGCACCGGATGCTGCGGCAGCATCAAGAGGGGATCGCCTTGTTGCGAACCGGCCCGTTTGCCCTGGCAAAAGCAGGCAAGCAAACGGCAGGCGCGGACGATTTCACCCTTCCACCGGCTGGCGCTTGCCCGGCTAGCGGTCATACAAAGGGGCCCTGCTGTGTTAGCAGGGCCCGGGGGCATTACTCTTCGTCCACCACGTTCTGGTAGCCTTCGGCATCCAGCAGGCTGGCCAGCTCGCTCTCGTCATCGAGCTTGATGCGGAACAGCCAGCCAGCGCTGTAGGGGTCGGAGTTGACCAGCTCGGGGCTCCCTTCCAGCTCTTCGTTGACGGCAATGATCTCGCCGCTCACCGGGCTGTAGATATCGGAGGCCGCCTTGACCGACTCGGCCACGGCGCAGTCGTCACCGGCGCTGACCTGCTTGCCCACTTCCGGCAGCTCGACAAACACCATGTCACCCAGCAGCTCCTGGGCGTGCTCGGTGATACCGACCACGGCCTCGCCGTTGGCTTCAACACGGATCCACTCGTGGGAAGTGGCATATTTCAGTTCGCTCGGGATATGGCTCATTTGTGCTTCCTTTGATCTTTGAGTCGCGTTTAAAAACGAATATGAAAAGGGATGGGGGAGGCACTGCCCTCCCCCAAAACGGTATTAAACCAGCTTCTGGCCGTTACGGACGAAAGCGGGCTTGGTGACCTTCACGGTGACCAGCTTTTTGCGGATCTCCACCTCGGCCAATTCACCGATATCGCGGGGCACCCGCGCCAGGGCAATACTGTAGCCCAGGGTGGGGGAGAATGAGCCGGAGGTGATCACACCTTCCCGCTTCTCACCGTTTGCCGCGGTGAAGGTGACCGGCATACCGGCACGCAGCACCCCTTTCTCTTCCATCACCAGACCCACCAGCTTGGGCTGGTTGCCCGCCGCTTTCTGTGCTTCCAGCACGTCGCGGCCGATGAAGTTGCGATCGCTCGGCTCCCAGGCGATGGTCCAGGCCATGTTGGCGGCCAGCGGAGAGACTGACTCGTCCATATCCTGACCGTAGAGGTTCATCCCCGCTTCGAGGCGCAGGGTATCGCGGGCACCGAGGCCGCACGGGGCGACGCCGTTATCCAGCAGTGCCTGCCACAGCTCGCAGGCTTTCTCTTGCGGCACCACGATTTCATAACCATCTTCGCCGGTGTAGCCGGTAGTGGCGATAAAGAGATCGCCAGCCTGCACGCCGAAGAAGGGTTTCATCCCCACTACGGCAGTGCGCTGGGCGGCGCTCAGCACGGCTGCGGCCTTGACCTTGGCGTTGGGGCCCTGCACCGCGATCATCGCCAGCTCGGGACGCTCGGTCACTGTGATGTCGAAATCGATGGCGTGATGGCGGATCCAGGCCAGATCCTTCTCGCGGGTAGCGGAGTTGACCACCAGCCGGTAGAAGGTATCGGTGAGGTAATAGGTAATGAGGTCATCGATCACGCCGCCTTCCGGATTGAGCATGCCGCTGTAGAGGGCCTTGCCGGGGGCAGTGAGTTTGGCCACATCGTTGGCCAGCAGGTGTTGCAGAAAGGCTTTGACCCGTTCGCCGGTCAAATCGACGATGGTCATGTGGGAGACATCGAACATACCGGCATCGCTGCGCACCGCGTGGTGCTCTTCCAGCTGGGAGCCGTAGTTGATGGGCATTTCCCAACCGTGGAAGTCCACCATCTTGGCGCCGGCTTCCAGGTGTTTGGGATGCAGTACAGTAGTCTGGATCATCGCATTCTTTCCTTAGCAAAAAGCCTTTTCGCTTTGGCGACCACCCTTGCGACCCGCGCCACCGCTCTGACTGCACAGCGTGCAGCAAAAAGCGACCGGATCCAAAAGTGTGTGCTCGCTCCTGCCCTTGCCAGGCAAGAGGGATTCCTTGAACGGAGCGGATTATATGATAAGCAGGCGAGCGTGCCGCTCAAAAAAAACTAATCCCCTCCTGTAAAACTGACTCCAGACACTAAGATAAATGCAGTGATAAAAACAGCCATAAGCCGACTCAGGCGAGATTAAATTTTGATTTTTACCGTTTCGTCACAATTTGCAGAAAAACGTTTCGCTCCAGAGCAAAATTAAAGGCTGACACCCAGAACGGGTCATCAGCCTTGTCGGATTACTTTTGTTGTCAAAAAGCGCGAGTAATATTAGTTTTTTTCACCCTTGGCCTGCATGGCACTGCCCTTGGTCGCCGCAACTGCCCAGTCAGGACGGGCCAATGCGGGCAACTCTCCCTCCAGCCCCATGGCTGCGCGGATTACCCCCTCCTTGAACGGCGTCAGCAGGTTGGCCGCGCGCAATCCCACGCCCCGCACCAGCTTCTTGAGCGGGTTGGCCCCGCTGAACAGCCGCTTGAGCCCCTCCATCGCAGCGAGCATGCGAGCCGCTTCGCTCTTGCGCCAGCGCTCGTAGCTTCGCAGGTTGGCAAGCAGACCGATATCCTCGCCCGTGGCATGGTTTTGCAGGATCTGCTCGGCCAGCGCGGCCGCATCCAGCAGGCCGAGGTTGACCCCCTGCCCTGCCAGCGGGTGGATGGTGTGAGCGGCATCACCCACCAGCACCAGCCGCTCGCGGGCAAAATCGCGGGCATAGCGGGCGGTGAGCGGAATCGCGCTGCGCGGCCCTTCCACCTTGCACAGACCGAGGCGGGCATCGAAGGCGGTGGTGAGCTGGCGGTTGAACTGCTCGTCGTCACAGGCGCAGAGCGCCTCGGCACGAGCCGCAGGCAGCGACCAGACGATGGAGCAGAAGTTCTCCTGCCACAGGGGCAAAAAGGCGAGCGGGCCATCCGGGGTGAAGATCTGGCGTGCCACCGCCTCGTGGGGCTCGGCACAGCGCACCGTTGCCACCAGCGCGTGGTGACCATAATCCCAGCTGGTGAGCGGAATATCGGCCTGACGGCGCACCCAGGAGTGGGCACCATCGGCAGCCACCACCAGCTTGGCCGAGATGGCCTGACCATCTTCAAGGAGCAACAAGGCGCCCGCCGGGCCGCTCTGCAGACTCTTGGCTCTGGCGGGGGTCAGCAGCTGGATATTGCTGGCACCTTCAATGGCTTCGAGCAGTGCCAGCTGGATCACCCGGTTCTCGACAATATGGCCGAGGTTGGCCTGACGCAGGCTGGCGGCATCGAAGTCGATATGGCCGAAACTGTCCTGCTCCCACACCGCCATCTTGTCGTAGGCCTGCAGGCGACGCGCTTCAATACCGTCCCAGGCGCCAACATGGCGCAGGATCTGCTGGCTGGCGAGGCTCAGGGCGCTGACCCGATTGTCGGCCACCTCCCCCAGCTGCGGGTCGGGTAGTTGTCCCTCGACCACCACCACCTTGAGGACACTCTCCTTGAGGGCGGCAGCGAGCCCGAGGCCCACCATGCCACCACCGACAATCACCACATCGACACTTTGCATCTGCATCATCTCATCCTTTCATGGCTGGCCATCGGCCAGCAGAGGGAGGCAGCCAGGCCTCCCCGTTTGCAACTGTTGGACTCTTTGCTGGGCTCTTTGTTGAACTCTGGCGATTTATTGCCGCCGATTATTGCTACAGAGATCGGCGACGAACCCCAGAGTTCGCGCAGCGAGCGGCGCCTTGAGACAAGGCAGGCGCCCCATCAGGGAGAGCGCCAGATTGCGGCCCGCCACCAGCGGATCGTGGCTGTTGGAGAAGAGCTGAGCCAGCGAGGAGGTGAGCCAGACGGTCTGCTCCTGATCGCGCTGACGCTGCTGCCAGTAACCGCTCAGCACCTTGAAGCAGCCGATATCCTCCCCCTCTGCCAGCGACTTGGCCACCGCCCCGGTGAGCAGGTCGAGATCCCGCATGCCGAGGTTGAAACCTTGTCCGGCAATGGGGTGCAGGGCATGCGCTGCATTGCCCACCAGCACGGTACGTTGGGCCAGCGGGTAGTCACAGGCGGTCAGGATCAGCGGATAAACGTTGCGCACGCCACATCGCTCAAAGCGACCGAGTCGCCAGCCAAAGGCCTGCTGCAAGCGGGCAAGGAAGACGGCATCATCGAGCGCCATCAACTCATCGACCTCGTCCCGTCTGACACTCCACACCAGCGAAGAGAGGCCGCCCTGCATCGGCAGCAGCGCCAGCGGCCCGCTCTCGGTAAAGCGTTCGAATGCACGGCCCGCCGGATCCTGCTGGGTTTTAACAGTGGCGATGATGGCGCTCTGCTCATAGTCGTGACGGCTCACCGGCAGCGTTAACTGCTGGCGCACGAAGGAGTTGCCCCCGTCCGCCGCCACCAGCAGTCGGGTATCAATCTGTTCACCGCTCTCGAGGGTGAGAGTCACCCCCTCCTCCCGTGGCGCTACCTCGCGCAATTTGGCCGGACAGATCACCTTGATGTGCGAAATGGCGGCCATCGCCCGCTGCAACTCACTGCCCGCCGCCGCCAACTCGATCACCTGACCGAGCGCAGGCAGCCCATACTCCGCCGCCGAGAGACGGGTCTGACCGCTGTGGCCGCGATCCGAGACATGGATCTGGGTAATGGGGGCACAATGGGGCGCAAACAGGGGCCAGAGTCCGCGCCGTTCGAGGGCTTCGCTGGTACCGGCCGATAGCGCAATGGCGCGCGCATCAAAACCGGGGTGAGCAGGGGTTGCGGATGGTTGCGCCTCGGGGGCACTCGCCTCCAGCAGCAGGATGTCGAGGGGCGAGCCGTCCGGCTTGCGCAGGGCCGCCAGCGAGAGGGCCAGCACGGCACCACTCATTCCACCACCGACCAGCGTCACATCGACCTGTCGCACATCAGATTGGGGCATAAGCAGAGAGGGAGAAGTGAAAAACGTGGCCTCATGCTACCACAAAGGCGACCGGCGGATGTGCGCTAGAGGGCAAAAAAGCGGTTATGGCTCACAGGGTTAGCCAGAATATGGCCGACAAAAAGAGCGCCTGTTGGCGCTCTTGCAAAAGGAGGCTGGCTTGCCTGCAACAATCTATCAGTGCAGGGTCGGCGGTGCGCTCGGGGTATCGGGGCGCTTGCCAAACTCTTCAAAGGCCATCATGACCCCCAACTTGACGTGTTCGTAGAGCACCAGGAAGGAGGCTTCGTTCTCGTCATCTTCCTGATCGAACTCGGCAGAGACCTGAGTGATGCTGGCGATATCCTGGATCATCTCCTGCAGCTCTTCCGACGCGCGGGAGAGCTCCTGCTGCACCACGCCGAAACCGGCCAGAAACGCCTGGGACCAGTCAACCAGCGCATCGATCCGCTCATCGAGGGGGGCATCATCGCTTGGCAACAGCAGTTCAACCCCTTTTTGAGCCATCAGGCTCTCGACCACATTGTGATAAAGATCGGTCATCACCTGGCGCACCGGGGCCGGCAGACCGAAACCGTCGTTCACCAAATCGTTGAAATGGGGGACCCAGCTCTTCTCATCCAGTGCCACACCACCACACACCAGACCGCAGATCACACCATGGGCCTCGACTGCACTGGCCATCAGCTCATGCTGCTCCATGATGTCGGCCACAGCCGCATATTTAAGGGGGTTTGTTTTGCTCATAGAGGATCCGCTCAAAGTTCAGGCAAATTTGCAGAATTAATGGTCAGGATCCTAGCATTCTCCCTCTTGCAGAGCCAGCAAGGCCTTGAAACTTATGCATCTGCGCTATATAGTCCCGCCCAGTTGTCCACGTGGATAAAGGCGGAAATCAGCTCCGCCGTATTGAGGAAGGCATGAGCACAGAGGCCGTAGAAATCGTCATTTTGGGACGTCCCTACAAGGTATCCTGTCCCTTGGGACAGCAGGATGCCCTGCGCCAGGCCGCCGAGCAGCTGACCGACAAGTTGATCGACCTGCGTCAACGCTCCAAAGTCTCCAGCAACGAGCAATTGGCGGTCATGGCGGCGCTTAATTTCTGCCATGAGCTCTGCCTTGAAAAAGAGAAGAACCACCAATACTCTGAGACCATGGACAAGCGGATCAAGATGCTGCAGCGCACCATCGAAGCGGCCCTGATCGAGCACGGACAATATGGTGATTCCAGCGAAGAGGGGCAACAGCCCTAATCGCAAACCGTTTTAAAATTCCCTGGGATGTTTGTCAGCCGGTTCAAGTCCCCGAGCCGATATTCATACCAAACAGGGGATCTGCCTTCTGGCTATTGCGCATGCTCGGCACGACCGAGAAGCCTGCGGTCAGATCCGATCCCCGCCTTGAACCGACGGTTCAAGGGCCCAAACCGGCAACGGCATCTCGGGGTACCAACAGCAAAAGCCCGTCACCAGCGTGACGGGCTTTTTCTTTGCCTGATGATCAACGCCCCCTACCCCTTTCAGAGCTGAAAAAATGCCCCGGATGAAAAGCTCACCCGGGGCATCACCGCATTCACAGTGCATGCTGTGTTAGCGCAGCCAGTCGCGTTAGCGCGTCTATTTGACCAGCAACAAATTCTCCTGCTGGCGGGAGGCCGTCACCAGCACCGGGATGGACTTGGAGGTAGGGGTAAACGACCCGACCCCGATACTGTCGATGGGCACTAGCGGGTTCGTCTCCGGATAGTAGGCCGCGATGTTGCCACGCGGGATCTCGTAGATCACCACCACAAAACCGGTCACGTAGCGCTCGCGCCCATCGTTGCAGATGGCCGCCATGTCGACCCGATCCCCTTCGGCAAAGCCAAGCTGGCGAGCATCCGCCTCGTTCATGAACACCACGTTGCGCTGGCCCTTGATGCCGCGATAGCGGTCATCCATGCCGTAGATAGTAGTGTTGTACTGATCGTGAGAGCGCAGGCTCTGCAGCAGCAGTACCGGCTGATCCGCCATCTGTTCGGCATGGCGAGTACACTCCGGCAACACTGATTGCGGCAGGGTGCTGGCACGAAACTCGGCGCAGCCGCTGGCGGTATTCCAGGTCAGCAGCGCCGCAGAGTTATCGAGATGAAAACCGCACGGCTGCTGGATGCGGGCATTGAAATCGGCAAAGCCGGCGATGGTCTGCTCGATAAGATCGCGAATACGAGCATAGTCATCGCGCAGAGCTAGCCAGTCGACCCGCTCGCTGCCCACGGTGGCATGAGCCATCCGCGCGACTATGTCGGTCTCGGAGAGGCAGAGCGGCGATACCGGCTCGGCTGCGCCGGTCGAGGCGTGCACCATGCTGAAGGTGTCCTCCACCGTGATCTTCTGGTTGCCGCTGCGCTGGATATCGAGCTCGGTACGGCCGAGACAGGGCAGGATCAGCGCCGCCTTGCCCACCTGCAGATGGCTGCGGTTGAGCTTGGTACTGATCTGCACATTGAGCTCGGCTTTTTTCATCGCCCCGTAGGTGAAGTCGGTGTCGGGCGCAGCTGCAGCCAGGTTGCCGCCCAGGCAGATGAGCACCTTGCTCTTGCCTTCGTCCAACGCCTTGAGCGCTTCGTACACGTTGTGGCCACGGGCCCGCGGCAGGCTCACCTGCAGGTGACGCTCGAGCCGGTCGATAAAGGAGGCGGTGGGTTTTTCGTTGATCCCCATGGTGCGGTTGCCCTGCACGTTGCTGTGGCCCCGTACCGGACAGAGTCCCGCACCCGGCTTGCCAATCTGGCCGCGCATCAGGTGCAGGTTGACGATTTCACGGATGGTATCGACCGAGTGCAGATGCTGGGTCACCCCCATAGCCCAGCAACTGATGATGCGCTGGCTGGCGGCAAAGACCCGGGCGGCCTGCACGATCTCGGCGCGGGTCAGGCCGGATTGCTGCTCGATCGCCGCCCAGTCGGTGGCACGCACCTGCGCCTCATACTCGGCAAAGTGGTGGGTGTGGCGGGCGATAAAGTCGCGATCCACCGCCTCTGGCGCCTCTTCCAGGATGTACTTGGCCATGCCGCGGATGGCGGCCATGTCGCCACCCAGTTTCGGCGTCAGATATTGGTGGCTGATGGTGGTGGCCGCCGGGGTCAGCAGTTCAAGCGGGCTCTGCGGGCTGGCGAAGCGCTCGAGGGCCACCTCTTTCAAGTTGTTGAAGCTGACGATCTTGCAGCCGCCGCGCGCTGCCTGGCGCAGGGCATTCATCATGCGCGGGTGGTTGGTACCCGGATTCTGGCCATAGACGAACACCGCATCCGCCTGATCGAAATCATCCAGCACCACAGTCCCCTTGCCGATACCGACCGACTGGATCAGCGCTACCCCGCTCGCCTCATGGCACATGTTGGAGCAGTCGGGGAAGTTGTTGGTGCCAAACAGGCGACCAAACAGCTGATAGAGGTAGGAAGCTTCGTTGCTGGCACGCCCCGAGGTGTAGAACTCCACCTCATCCGGGCTATTCAGCCCCTTGAGGGTGTCGGCAATCATCGCAAAGGCATCGTCCCAGCTCACCGGCTCATAGTGATCGGTCGCCAGGTTGTAGCGCATCGGCTCGGTCAGCCGCCCCTGATACTCGAGCCAGTAGTCGCTCTGGGTGACCAGCTGGCGCACCGAGTGGGCGGCGAAAAACTCGGCCCCCACCGTCTTGCCGGTGGACTCCCAGGCCACCGCCTTGGCGCCGTTCTCACAAAACTGGAAGGTGCCGTGGTCGTTGTCACCCCAGGCACACCCCGGGCAGTCGAAACCGTCGGTCTGGTTGACCCGCAGCAGGTTCTTGATGTTCTGACGGGTCTTCTGGCTGCGCAGCACCTGTTTCATGGTGGATTGCAGGGACGAAAAACCGCCGGCTTTGGCGGGCTTTTCAATATGACTCATGGCACTCTCCGATGGGATCCGCCGGGCGATAGCTCGAATAGCTGACCGGGGGATCAAACTTGGGAATATGAACGACGTTGAGGTTGTATTTGAGGGCCAGCCTGACCGCCAGCTGGCTGGGCGATGCCAGGCAGATGAGGTGACGGGCACCAAAGCGGGCGGCTTTTTGCACCAGCTCGCTGCCGCAGCGGCTGGTCACCACCAGGGTGTCGCACGCACTGTGCTGACGCAGCAGCAGGCCGATCAGCTTGTCGAGGGCATTGTGGCGCCCGATATCTTCCCGGCAATGCAGGATCCGGCCCTCGGCATCCAGCGCCAGCGCTGCATGCAGGGCGCCGTGCTGCTGACCCTTGAGCTGCCACTGGGCGATCTGCGCACGCAGCCCCGCCAGCAAGGCCCCATCCAGCGGCGGCGTCAGCGGCAACACCGGCAATGCGGGCAGCGCCTGCTCCACCGCCGCTACGCCGCAGATGCCGCAGCCGGTCACCCCGGTCAGCCGACGCTTGTTCTCAGCCAAAGCAGCCAGGGAGCGGTTGGCAATGGTCACATCCAGCACAATACCCTGTTCGGCTGGCGCGACCTGGATGTCGTGGACTTCGTGGTTATGCCGGATGATCCCCTCGCCAAACAGAAAGCCGACGGCAAAGTCGTCGAGATCGTCCGGGGTCGCCATCATCACCGCGTGGTTGATGCCATTGATGTTGATGGCGACGGCTACCTCTTCTACCAGATGATCCAGTGACGGCAAGTTGGCGGGGGTTGCGACGGGAGAATGGGCAGGCATGCAGGTTGGCCTAAAAATGCAAACTGCATTCAAGTTTAGAGAGGCGACTGACGCAAAACCAATGAAATAAATCTATATCCTGATAGAGTTGCTCTATCAAAGATGTTTTTTCAATTGATTAATTTTTCAATAGCCGGTTCCACTGCCTCCACTACAACCAGATGAATATCAAGCAACTTCACTACTTTCACGAACTGGCCAAACACCGGCATTTTGCCAAAGCGGCCAAAGCCTGCCACATCACCCAACCGACCCTCTCGGCCAGCATTACTGCCCTGGAAAAGAGTGTCGGCACCGATCTGGTGGTACGCACCAGCCAGTTTGTCGCCCTGACCGAGGCTGGCGAGCTGGTACGCCAGTATGCCGAACGGATGTTGCTGGAGCAGGAGGCGCTCAAGCAGGAGCTGGCCCTGTTTCAGGGCGAGCTATCCGGTACCCTGCGCATCGGCATCGTGCCCCAGTCCAATCTCGACATCATGCCGTTTATCGCCCGTTGCAAGCAGCGCTATCCCGATATCGTCATTCGCCTGTCGGTGCTCAGCAACGAAGCCCTGCTATCACAGCTGGAGCTGCATCAGTGCGATATCGGACTGGGATTTGATGAACCGGTTGGCGGAGCTGGCCGACGCGCCTTTCATGTCTACCCGCAAGGCACCAATCAGATGGCGGTGCTGATGAACCGTGACGAAGCGGATCAGTACCCGCGCAACAGCGACATTGCGCTTGCTGAACTTCAGCAACAGCCGTTGGTGCTGCCCAGCCGCACCATGCAATTTCGTCAGTATCTGGATCGCGCCGCCGAGCAGGGGGGAACCTCGCTCAACGTGGTACTGGAGACCGACTCGTTGTTCCATCTGGTCAGCGCCGTACGCCACCGGCTGGGCTGGGCCATCGTCAGCGCCGGCCTCGCCCGCTCTGCCAGCAAACTCTCGGATCTCGTTTGCCTGCCACTCGCTCCGCTGGAGAATATCGGCCATACCGCCTTTCTGACCCGCCAGCAGAGCATCACCCCCGCCATGCGTGCCTTTCTTGAGCTGGTGGCCGAGGGTGAACCGGCAAACGCGCCTTGACGCAGGCCGAGCGGCAAACCTCATCCGGTTCTGGTAAAGAAAAAGCCCGCCAGAAGGCGGGCTTTCAGAGAGCAAGCGCGGGCATCAAATCGCCATCTGCTCGTGCGGCGAGCCATGGTGGCGCAGCCAGACAAAGCTCAGTGCCACGATCAGCACCATCAGGGTCATGATGGCCCCCAGGGTCACCTGCCCGGTCATCGGGAAACCGGCCGCCAGCAGGGTCACCACACCGGCTCCCAGATTCTGCATCCCGCCGAGAATGGCACCCGCGGTGCCGGCCTGACCCGGGAAGGGCTCGATGGCACAGGAGGTGGCGGTCGGGTAGAGAATACCGCTACCGATGAAGTAGACGGCCGCACCACCGACCAGCGAGGCGGCACTCACCACCCCGAACAGCCCCGGCACCAGAATGATGAGAGAACCGAGCGCCAGAAAGGCGATGCCAAGACGCATCAGTTTGCCCTGAGTCAAACGGAAGCTCAGCTTGGCAGAGAGCCAGGCCCCGAACAGATAGCCGGGCAGCGGCAGCACGAACAGCACGCTCACGGTACGGGCGCTCAGTTTCAGCACATCGCCGAGCAGCACACCAGCCGCCGCTTCAAATACCGCGAGTCCCGCAAAGGTCGCCATCAGGCAGAGCAGGTTGCCCTGAAACTTGGGGTTGCCCAGCACATGGCGATAGGCAGCACCGACGCGCAGTGGCTGACGGGCAGCAGCAGGCAGCGTCTCACCAAACCAGGCCATGATCGCCAGAGTGGCTACGGCACCAAAACCGAACAGGAACCAGTAACCGGCACGCCAGTTGAACAGCTCGGTCAGCCAGCCACCCAGCACCGGGGCCAGCAGCGGGGAGAAGATCACCCCCATGCTCACCAGACTATTGGCGCGGTTGAGCTCGGCGCCATTGTAGCGATCGCGCATCACGGTACGGCTCATGGCGCCACCGGCACCGGTACCCAGCCCCTGAACAAAGCTGCCCACCAGCAGGGCGGCGAAATGGGGGATGACCTGAATGATCAGGGTGCCCACCAGAAACACCATCATGCCGACGATCAGCACCGGACGACGACCGATGCGATCCGACAGCGGCCCGTAGACAAACTGGGAGAGGCCATAGGGGATCAGGTAACAGGCCATCACCGCCTGCAACTGGCCCGAGGCCACATTGAAGTCCCCCGCCATCATGGGAATGGAGGGGACATAGAGGGTCTGGGTCATCTGGCCCACAGCGACCATCAGAATGGTCAGTAAAAACAACGGATAAAAACTGTGCCGATCCATATCAGTCCCAAAAAATCGAAAAAAAGCTGCCGCCCTCTGGCACAAAATGGCCCAGAGGAATCTGATCACAGAGGCTGTGATGCAATCAAAAACAGTGTTGGAAACAGTAGGCGGGGAGCCCGCCAGACCACCGCACAGGACGTTTGGAGGTATGGGGGCATCATAGTGATTCAGCTCACAAAAAACGAACGAATCTTTATAATCGGCTTGCCTTAGTTTTTCTAATATTACGGGGCAGCACGCCCCGTCGGCAGTTAAAAATCAACGTGTTACCATCTGTTGTGCCTGCTTGATCAGCTCATCGGGCTGCTCCTTGCGCGGCGGTATGGTGATCCCCTTCTGGCAGGCAGGTTTCTCTGCCATGCGATCCATCCAGGCTTGCAGATGGGGTAACCCCTCGATGGAGATACCGCTCCAGTCATAAATACGCACCCAGGGCCAGGTGGCGATATCGGCGATGCTGTACTCGTCCGCCAGATATTCGTGATGGGCCAGATGGCTGTCGAGCACCTCGAACAGACGGCGCCCCTCCTTCTGGTAACGTTCGATGGCGGCGGGGATCTTCTCGGGGAAATAGCGGTAGAAGACGTTAGCCTGCCCCATCATGGGCCCTACCCCGCCCATCTGGAACATCAACCACTGAATGGCCTGAGAGCGGCGTTTGGGATCAGCGGGCAGCAACTTGCCCGCTTTCTCCGCCAGATAGATGAGGATGGCGCCCGACTCGAATACGGCGAAATCGTCGTTATCCCGATCGACGATAGCCGGAATACGGCCATTTGGGTTGATGGCGAGAAACTCGGGCTTCTTCTGATCCAGTGCTGAGAGATCGAGAGGAATGACCCGATAAGGCAATCCCAGCTCTTCGAGGGCGATCGCCACTTTGAAACCATTGGGGGTCGCGGCGGTGTAAAAGTCGATCATGATTCACTCCTTGTTGGTCATAGCCAGATTGCACGGTTGGAACAGGGTGCAACACCATAGCCGCCTCATCTTGCAACAAGTGACCGGCTCCAGACCATTAAAAAGCGGCGCACCGTAGGCCAAACAAGGCCACGGTGCGCCGCTGGTGCGCTCTGGCAATGGTAGATATTAGTTGATCATGGCAACCGGCTTGCGCTGGCGCAGCATGATCAGGCGGGAAAGCAGCGGGAAGTAGGACTCCAGCTTGCGCAACAGCACCCGGCTGCAGGCAGGCTCGGCCAGCTCCGACTCATCCAGCACGATGCCGTTTGAGACAAAATAGAAACGGGGGTCACGCACATCCGGCCCGCAGACCGTCAGCTCCTTGTCTCCCTTGCGGATCAACAGCGGCAAGACCGGCAAACCGATCGTCTCATCCTCTCCCCGGGCAAATCCGGCATCCTGCCAGGGCGCATCGCCGTCGATCAGTAGGATCGCCGCCTCCGTCTTGGCCGGTTGCCACTGGGCCAGGGGGGTCACGGTGATGTGGGCAAAGTGATCACCATACTCGGGTGATGACCGCAAGATGGCCAACAGTCCCTCGCTGGCAGTAGACACATTTTGACTCACTAATGACAAATTCATGGTTCACATCCCTATGCTCATGACAGCCTGTATCCGGCTGCTGGGATAAGACTAGCGCAGATCTGGTCTATATTGGAGCCGTCAAATCTGGCAGTGGTAATCAATTGGTCGTAGGGGGATAACAGTTGCCATCGCACAAAATACTGGTATCATACCGCGTCCTTTTATCCCCCGTTCTTTAACATCCAGTGGTGAACCTATGCATCCGATGCTGAATATCGCCGTGCGCGCTGCGCGCAACGCCGGTCAAGTTGTAGTAAAAGCCTTCTCCCAGCCTGAGAACATTGAGGCTATCCAAAAAGGCAGCAATGACTTCGTGACCAACGTTGACCGTGAAGCCGAAGCGGCCATCATTCACACCATCAAAAAATCTTACCCGGAGCACAGCATTGTTGCTGAAGAGTCTGGTGAGATTGCCGGTACCAATCCGGACTACCAATGGATCATTGACCCACTGGATGGCACGACCAACCTTGTAAAAGGCATTCCGCACTTTGCCGTTTCCATCGCCCTGCGTGTGAAAGGCAAAACCGAACAAGCCGTTGTTTACGATCCCATCCGTGACGAACTGTTTACTGCTACCCGTGGTAGCGGCGCCCAGCTAAACGGCTACCGTATCCGTGTCGGGAAAGCCAAAGAGCTGGCTGGCACCGTACTGGCCACAGGTTTCCCCTATAAGCAAAAGCACCACATCGAGTCCTACCTGAAGATGTTCCAGAGCATGTTCATCGAATGTGCCGACATCCGTCGCTCCGGCTCTGCCGCACTGGATCTGGCCTACGTGGCTGCCGGTCGCGTCGACGGTTTCTGGGAAATCGGCCTGAAACCCTGGGACACCGCTGCCGGTGAACTGCTGGCCAAAGAAGCTGGCGCCATCGTCACCGACTTCGTAGGTGGTCACAACTACGAAAACTCCGGCAACATCGTGGTTGCCAACCCGCGCGTCCTGAAAGAGATGCTGGGCAAGATCCGTGAAGAGCTGCCGGAGTCCTTGGCGAAATAAGCCAGCCTTCGAGCAGACAGATAACAAAACCGGTGCAAGCCGGTTTTTTTATTGCTGCGATATGCCCTGTTCGGGCATTCCAACCAACTGCTTATGCTCTTCTTCCCCGTAGCGCACACCCCAACCGCTCGCCCCGTTCCCCACCCCCAAAACCGTTCGTCGCCCTTCTCTCGTTAACAAATACGCTTTAACCAACCTTCTTGAATATCACCGCGCACAGGCCGGGATAATCATCTGCCCCCTGTTTGTTGCCCTGACCTTCATCCCCTTGCGAAGAACCCCGACCATCTGGCCTCGTCCCTATCGCCAGATACAAAAACACCCGGGACATGGCCGGGTGTCGTGAGGGCATGTAAAGCGCCCCGACTTTTATGAATGAAGAAGTCGGCGTACGCCAGCCCCTTTATCAGGCAAGGCGGAAGCGACCGATGGTCTGCTTCAAACCCACCGCCAGCTGGCTCAGCTCCAGACAGGCACGGGCAGTATGATCCGCCCCCTGCGCCACCTCATTGGCGGATTCGTTGATCCGCTCAACATTGCGACCCAGCTCATCAGACACCGCATCCTGCTCACCACAGGCGCTGGCAATCTGGATCGCCATGTCGGCAATCTGGGCTACCGCCTCTTCAATCTGCTGAATGCCGTTGCTGGTCTGCTCGCTCTGATCCACACACTGGCGGATCATGTCACAGCTCAGCCCTGTCACCTCTTTCGCCTGATTGGCACGCGCCTGCAGGGTTTCGATGATGGCCACGATCTCGCCGGTCGAGGCCTGGGTACGACCCGCCAGGGTGCGCACCTCGTCGGCCACCACGGCAAAGCCACGGCCTTGCTCGCCAGCGCGGGCTGCTTCGATGGCCGCATTGAGGGCCAGCAGATTGGTCTGCTCGGCGATGCCGCGGATCACATCCACCACTACGTTGATCTGGGCAGATTCGCGCTCCAGCTCGGTCACCAGCGTACCGGCCTGCTCAATCTCTTCAGCCACACGGGTGATGGCCACCAGCGAACGCTGCACATCCTGGTTGCCTTTGCGGGCCAAAGTATTAGCTGCACTGGCAGACTCAGAGGTGTGCTCTGTATTGCCCGCCACATCAGCAACGGTCGCCTTCATCTGGGTCATGGCCGTCGCCACCAGCGAAATCTCTTGCTGCTGGCTCTGAATACCCTTGGCAGACTGTTCGGAAACCGCACTCACTTCGTCAATCGCTGCACCCAACTGGGTAACCGCAGCCACTACCTCTTCAATCAGACCGCGCAGGTTGTCCTGCATCTTGAGAGAGGCTTTGGCCAGCATGCCCAGCTCGTCGCGGCCAATATGCTGACGCTCCAGCTGATGAGTCAGATCGCCGGCTGCAATGGCGTTGGCCTGAGCCACTACCGCTTGCAGCGGCAGGCAGATCTGGCGGGTCAGGAACCAGGTCATGGCCACCATGAAAATCAACAGAGCACCGATGCTCACCATGGCGAAGGTGGTCACCATGCTGACGCTGCCAAGCAAGCTGCTGCGGTTTTCTTTGACGAAACCGAGGTTCACCTGGATCAGCGAGTTGACCGCCTGCTCCAGTGCCCCGAAGAGCGGGTTGGAAGCAAACAGCTGGGTTTTGGCCTGCTCGTGCTGACCCTGCACCAGCAGCATATCAAACTCGTTTACCGAACGTTGATAAGTGAGCCACTGTTGTTTGGCTTGGTTAAACACTTGGCGCTCGTTGTCGGCACCCACAGTCGCCTCGTAGGCACGAAATGCCTCGTCAACTTTGCGAATATTCTCCTGAATACGGCCACGACGGGCCTGCAAGTCGGCGGCATCATCCACCATCAGCAGGGCAAACTGGGCCCGACGTACATAAGAGACGTCGTAGAGCAGGGTTTCGACCGAGAGCACGCTCGGCAAAGTGGAGTCGGTAAAATTCAGCACCCGATCGCGCACGCCGCGCAATTCATTGGAGAGAAAAACACCGAAGACAACGTTGACTGCGGCAATAACCGCAAAAACCACGGCAATCTTTTTGCCGATGGAGAGATTCTTGTAAAACATGATTGGCTGTTGATCCTCAACTGCTGACAAGCAGGTAAACAGTAGCGATCACATCCGTATGAGCTGATCCCGGCCATTCCTGACGGGAGATGGAAGGTTGCGAAAGCGGGGGGAAGGACGATTTCGCGAGGCGCGCACTCTATCACAATATCGCCTAATCCTTCACCGGATTTCACCAAATGAATGCAAGCTGGTTTCCTTCACAACCCGACATTCATCACAAAATATTTATAGCGACCAAATCATTTCAAATAGTTAACCGATAAATGCAATCGAGGCAGTGGCATGGACAAGAGACCATCAACTCGTTGTAATGACCAACATGACCCGATGGCGGAGCGCCATCCCCCTTCGTTGTAACCATTTGCTGTAACAAGAGGCCCTGTTTATGGATAACAGCTCGTATCTGCCTGCTTCAACCTGGCCTGCCCAGCTGCGTGAACAACTGCAGGCGCGGCCACTCACCGCCCTCGGTCTCTTTATCGCGCTGGCTGCCGTCTTGCTGCTGCTGTTGCAGAGTCTCATCATGCTCGCTACCGGCGAGGTGACCAGCGGCGTGCGCTATGGCCTGATCGGTGGTGCCGCCGGGTTTGCCGCCACCGCCATCGGCGCCCTGCCCGCCCTGTTTCTGCGCTCGGTACCGCAAAAGGTAGAGGACACCATGCTGGGCTTTGCCGCCGGTATGATGCTGGCGGCCAGTGCCTTCTCCCTGCTGCTGCCGGGGCTGGAGGCCGCCGAGGGGATTGCCGGCAACGGCTTTAGCGCCGCCGCCGTGGTGGTGGTCGGCATGACCCTCGGGGTGCTGTTGATGCTGGGGCTGGATCAGTTCACCCCGCACGAGCATGACAAAACCGGCCCCTGCGGCCCCGGCCATGAGAGCTGCTCCCGGGTCTGGCTGTTCGTCTTTGCCATCGCCCTGCACAATCTGCCGGAGGGGATGGCCATCGGGGTGAGCTTCTCGCAGGGGGATATGTCGGTGGGGCTGCCGCTCACCACCGCCATCGCACTGCAGGATATTCCGGAAGGACTGGCGGTGGCACTGGCCATGTGCGCCGCCGGTTTTCGCCCCTCGGTGGCGGTGCTGGTTGCCATCGCCAGCGGCCTGCTCGAACCGGTTGGCGCCCTGCTCGGGGTGGGACTCTCCAGCGGCCTTGCCATCGCCTACCCCATCGGACTTGGGCTCGCCGCCGGCGCCATGCTGTTTGTGGTCTCGCACGAGGTGATCCCGGAGACCCACCGCAACGGTCACCAGACCTATGCTACCCTCGGCCTGATGGCGGGCTTTGCCCTGATGATGACCCTCGACACCGCGCTCGGCTAAAGGCTCTCTCTCCTCTCTCATCAATGCTTTTTGTCGCCTGCGGCGCTCCCATATGGAGCGCCGCGTTTCATCTCTCCTTTCGCTTGTGCCTCTCGGCGCCGACGCCATCTTTTGTTATGATCTACAGCAACTTAAATTCAGCCACACGGCTATCAAGACGAGGTCAGCAATGAAAGTAGGTATTATCGGCGCCATGGAGCAAGAAGTGGCCCTGCTGCGCAGCCAGATGAGCAACCCCACCACCCTGCAACTGGGCGGCTGCGAGTTCTATCAAGGGAGGCTGGCAGGCAAAGAGGTGATCCTGACCCGCTCCGGTATCGGTAAGGTCGCCGCCAGCGTGGCCACCAGCCTGCTGCTGGAAAAATTCGCCCCCGACTGCGTCATCAATACCGGCTCTGCGGGCGGCTTTGCCCAGGACCTGCACATCGGTGATGTGGTGATCGCCAGCGAGATGCGTTTCCACGATGTCGATGTGACCGCCTTTGGTTACGAGATGGGCCAGATGGCGCAGCAACCCGCCGCCTTCCCCTGCGACGAGAATCTCATCGCGGTCGCTCAGGATTGCATCGCCGAGCAGGGCAAGCACCAGACCAAGGTTGGCCTTATCTGTACCGGCGATCAGTTCATGTGCAAACCGGACGCCATCGCCAAGGCTCGCGCCAACTTCCCGCAGATGCTGGCGGTCGAGATGGAAGGTGCTGCCATCGGTCAGGTGTGCCACATGTTCAAAGTGCCCTATCTGGTGGTACGCGCCATGTCCGATATCGCCGGCAAGGAGCAGGTTGAATCCTTCGATGCCTTCATCGAAGTGGCCGGCAAGCACTCCGCCGAAGTGATCATCAAGATGCTCGGCAAGCTGTGATCGAAATCAGCTCGCTTGATTTGATGGCCGACGCCTTCCTCTCGACGACGGCGGCCATTCTGGTAGGTGCTGCCCTGCTGGAGGCGGTGATCCCGTGGCCATCCCATCTGCGTCTTTCGGCCGTGACGCCCCTGCTGACCAGGCTGGGGCACAAGGTACACAGACCCGATGGTTCACCCGGCCAGCAAATGCAGGCCGGCCTGCTGGCAATGCTGGTAGTCTGGGTGCCCTGCGCCGCCGGGCTCTGGTCGTTGCGCAATCTGGCCTTGAGCGAGCCGCTGTTTGACCTGCTGTTTCTGCTGTTGATGATCGAATCTCGTCCACTGCGCGAACTCGCCCATGCCACCCGATCGCTCGCCACGCAGGAGACCCTGCCGCTGGCGAGATTGCAGGCCACTCCCTGGCTCAAGCGGGAGACAGGCAAACTCTCGGCCATGGGGCTCGCCAAAGCGGTGACGGAGAGCTGCGCCCTGCGTATGGTCGGCCAATGGGCTGGCCCGCTGCTGGGATATGCTTTGGCTGGCGTACAGGGCGCCCTGCTCTGGCGGCTGGTGCAGCTGATGAATCAGTGCTGGAGTCGCAAAGATCCCGCCTTCGACCACTTTGGTCGCGCCGCCAGCGCGCTCTATCAGGGGCTCAATGCCTCCGTCATTTTGCTGCTGGGGCTGCCACTGCTGGCAAGCCGTCTCAAACAGGCCGCACAGCTGCTGCGAAGTGGCGCGCTCTGGCCCTATCCCGCCATGGGGATGCTGCTCACTCTGCTGGTAGACAAGTGCCGGATCCGTCTTGGTGGCCCTCGCTACTATCAGGGGGCTCTCCAGCGCTGGCCAGTCATCGGCACTGGTGCTGAGCCAGATAGCGAGACACCGCGCAAGGTGCTCAACATTCTGCAAGGGTGCGGCTGGGGCTGGTTGATACTGGCGCTGGTTGTCACGGTAGCGGGGTTATTTCATGGGTAGAGTGTTGCGCTTGCCTGTCTGGCTGCCCTGCGTGCTGCTGGCCTGGTTGCCCGGTGCCCTGCTGGCCGCCACGCCGACCCGGGTGGTGAGTGTTGTTCCCCACCTGACCGAACTGCTCTACGAGATTGGCGCCGGCGACAAACTGGTGGCCATCGACGATGCCTCCGACTATCCCCCCGAGGTCAAAACCAAGCCAAAGATAGCGAATTATCGCAGTATCAACGTCGAGGCAGTGCTGGCGCAAAAGCCGGATCTCATTCTCGGCTGGCACTCGGCTCAATCACGGATGCTGGCCCCGCTGGCACAGCTCGGGATCCCGGTTTTCTACTCTGAGCCCACCGATTTTGCCTCGCTGGCGACCGAGATGCGGGCGCTGGGCAAATTACTGGGGGTGGAAAAGAGCGCCAACGAAGCCGCCGATCGCTATCTGGCACGCCTGCATTCCCTGCAACAGCGCTATGGCCAACCAACCGGCGTCAAAGTGTTCTACCAGCTCTGGTACCCGCCGCTCACCAGCGTGAGCGGTAACGCCTGGCCTGCTCAGGCCATCGAGCTCTGCGGTGGAGTCAACGTCATGAGCAATGCCAGAACACCCTATCCTCAGGTGAATATTGAACAGGTCATCAGGGCCAACCCCGCTCTGATCCTGGCTGGGAGTCAAGATCCTGACGCCCTGCGTCACTGGCAGCAGTGGCCAAACCTTGATGCGGTGAAACATCACCGACTGATGCTGGTCAACTCCGATGAGCTGCACCGATTCACCCCAAGAGCCCTCAATGCAGTGGAAGATATATGTAGGGCGATCAGAAAGTAACAAAAGCCAAAGAGACCAAGACCTGAGTGATGCCCTTGGCTTTAAAACCGTTTTTATGAATTGATCACACTCTTTACAGAAAAAGCTGGTACTTTATTTGCTAGCATATGATTCATCTACTGTTTTTGAGACGAGATGCCCACAATGTTCAACGATAAAACGCTACTCATAACTGGTGGCACTGGCTCGTTTGGCCAGCGATTGGTCAAGACAGTACTGGAACGTTATAAACCCAAACGCCTTATCATCTATTCTCGCGACGAGCTGAAGCAGTTCGAGATGCAGCAAGAGTTCAACGACCCCTGCATGCGCTATTTCATTGGGGATGTCAGAGACGCCAACCGCCTTACTATGGCAATGCGCGGTGTGGATTACGTGGTTCATGCAGCAGCACTCAAGCAAGTGCCCGCCGCTGAATACAACCCCATGGAGTGCATCAAAACCAATATCCATGGTGCTGAGAACGTCATCCAGGCAGCCTTGCTCAATCAAGTCAAAAAGGTTATCGCCCTCTCCACTGACAAAGCCGCCAATCCGATCAATCTCTATGGCGCCACCAAGCTCGCATCAGACAAACTCTTCGTGGCGGCCAACAACATTGCGGGGCAAGACCCCACCCGTTTTGCAGTCGTTCGGTACGGCAACGTCGTTGGTTCCCGCGGTTCTGTTGTTCCCTTCTTCCAAAAGCTGATTGATCAGGGTATTGATGCCTTGCCCATCACCCATGAAGAGATGACTCGTTTCTGGATCACCTTGCAACAAGGGGTGGATTTCGTCCTGGATAATTTTGGGCGGATGAAGGGGGGGGAAATATTCGTTCCCAAATTGCCATCTGTTCGCATCACAGATTTGGCCAGTGCCATGGCACCAAACCTGCCACACAAGATCATCGGCATTCGTCCGGGAGAGAAGCTCCATGAAGTGATGTGTCCTGCCGATGACTCTTATCACACCTTTGAATTTGATGACTTCTTCGTGATCGGCCCAACAATCAACTTCAATAATCGCAACAACGACTTCTCCAAGACAGCTGCGGGCGAAAAAGGAAAGATGGTCGAGCAGGGATTTGAATACAACTCTCGAAGCAACCCTGACTTTTTCTCCATTGAACAGCTGCAGAAGATGAACCAGAGCAAGGTAGCAGAATGATCCCCTACGGCCGTCAATCTATCAGCCAGGCAGATATCGATGCTGTCGTGGAAGTTCTCAAGTCCGACTTCCTGACCCAAGGGCCGGTCGTTCCCCGCTTCGAGCAAGCGGTTGCCGACTACTGTGGAGCTAAATTCGGGGTGGCGGTCAATTCAGGTACTGCTGCACTCCATATCGCCTGTATGGCGCTGGGCGTCGGCCACGGGGATTGGGTCTGGACATCGCCCATCAGCTTTGTGGCATCGGCCAATTGCGCTCTCTATTGCGGGGCACAAGTCGATTTCGTCGACATTGAACCCGATACAGGGAACATGTGCGCAGTGGAACTGGAGAGGAAGCTGATTGCCGCCAAGGCGGAAGGGAAACTACCCAAGGTGGTCATACCGGTGCACTTTGCCGGCCTCCCCTGCGATATGAAAGAGATCCATCGGTTGGGGCAAGAATATGGCTTTCGGATCATCGAAGATGCCTGTCACGCCCTAGGGGCTCGCTATCACGATGAACCCACCGGCAACGGCCGCTACAGCGACATCACCGTCTTCAGCTTCCACCCGGTGAAGATCATCACCACCGGTGAAGGGGGGATGGCCATGACCAACAGCCCTGCGCTTGCCAAGACGATGCGCATGCTCCGCAGCCACGGCATCACCCGTGAACCGGAAGACTTTATCAATGAGCCGGATGGCCCTTGGTACTATGAGCAGCAGATGCTCGGCTTCAACTACCGCATGACGGATATTCAGGCAGCACTGGGATTGAGCCAGATACAGAATCTGGAAAGCTGGATCGCCAAGCGAGGCGAGATTGCCCGTCGTTACTTTGAAACTTTGTCTCCTGAGCGTCTGCGCCGTTACTTCGGCGAAGAACGACGCAGCGCATTTCACCTGTATGTACATCATGTGGCACCCGAACAACGCTTTAACCTATTCCAGCTACTACGGGATCATGGGATTGGGGCCAACGTGCACTATATGCCAATCTACAAGCAGTCTTGGTATCAGCACAAACAGCAAACATCATTGCCGCAGGCCGAACAGTTCTATGCCAGTGCCATCACCTTGCCGCTTTTTCCAAGCTTGAGCTCTGCCCAGCAAGACCTCATTCACGCCCATTTGTTGTCAATGATCTGATCTCGATCCGCGGAGCGCCTTATGCACATTCTGATCTACGGAACCTCGACCCAAGCGCTGCATTTCTTACCGGCCTTGGCATTGAACTATACGCTCCTTGGCTTTGTCGATAGTGACCCAGCCAAACAGGGCTCGTACTGGATGAACAAGCCGGTATATCACCCCAGTCAGCTTTCAGGCGTCCAATTCGACAAAATCTTGATCGCCAGCTCTTTTGTCAGCGAGATCAACCAGACGCTGGTAAGTTATGGAATCGAGCCGGGCACCCCCGTCGTAGAGTGTGACGAGATACTGCAGACCAGTCGCGAATATGAGAATGCCCTGCAAGCAGAGCGTTCCAAACGCGAGGATATGCTGCCGAAGATCCCCCTGCTGCAGCAGCATATCGAGGGCACAACCTTGTTGACCAATCGATTGGCTCTGCTCGAGAAGTTACCCACCCAGGGCGTCGTAGCCGAACTGGGCGTGGCGGCGGGTGATTTTAGTCGCCAGATCATGGATATCTGTGCTCCGGCGCAGCTACATCTGGTGGACATATGGGGTTCGGATCGCTACGGCGAAGAGTTGTACCTGAGTGTGAACAACCATTTTCAGCAGCAACGACAGCGCGGAGAGGTGACCATTCACCGCAAACCTTCGCTGGAGGCACTGGAGAGTTTCCCGGATCAGACCTTCGATTGGGTATATATCGATACCACCCACAGTTATGAATTAACCCGAGATGAGCTCCGAGCCTGTGCCAGAAAAGTAAAATCAACCGGCATTATTGCCGGACATGACTATATGCAGGGCAATTGGCGCACTCAATATCGCTATGGCGTCATCGAAGCGGTGCATGAGTTTTGCGTGGAATATAACTACCGAGTGCTTTATTTGACGATGGATATCGCTGAGTGCCTGAGTTTTGCATTGATTAAGAATAACGATGACGGATTAGCACAATAATACCTGTCCGGGCGGTCGTATTCTGCCTGAGGTGTCGTTCAGTGATTGTTGAACGCATCAGGCTCGATAACCTCACAGGATCGTGCGAGCCTACGAACCACAGCCAAGGGTATTTCAGGGATGCTTTTTAAAAAGCAGACGTAACGGAATCAGGCGGAAATCATATGTGTGGAATTTACTGCAAACTCTATAAATCAGAAGATGTTCAGCCAAATACGCGTTATGAAGATAAAACGACGTTATTAAAGCACCGAGGCCCGGATTGCCAGCAAGTCGTCTATCGAAAAAATGTCGTAATGGGACACACCAGACTCGCCATCCTCGACACACGTAACGCCGCGGCACAACCCTATAAAAATGACCGCGCCATGCTGGTTTTTAATGGCGAAATTTATAATTACAGGGAATTAGCCACACAATATCTTACAGATATCGAATTGCAAACCACCTCTGATACCGAGGTGTTGTTTGAGCTGCTAAATAGAATGGGAACCAGCGCGATTGCCAAACTGGATGGTATGTTTGCGTTTGCATATATGAATTTTGTAACGCAAGAACTGATTGTCGCTCGCGATATCAGTGGAATTAAACCGCTGTATTATATCGAAACCGACGATGCCATCGAAATTGCTTCCGAAATCAAAAGCCTTGATTATGTAATCTCGCGGGAAAAATTAAAGGATCAAATCCGGGTAGGAGCGTTTCAAGATAGCAACCTGCCGCATCAGAATGTCACGATCCTCGAGGGCGGTACCCAGCTCACTTATTCGTGCTACCAAGCCAAGTCTCAATTAAGTGCCTTTGCCAATCCATTATTTTTTATCGATAACAGTGTCTTTCAACGGCGCAAAACGCAATCCCTTTCCAGCCTTGTGGATGAGCTGGAAAAGCTGGTGGTTAACAATGTTAACTCCCATCTGGTCAGCGATGCGCCGCTGGCTACCCTCTGTAGCGGCGGAGTGGACTCTAGCCTGATCTCCGCCATTGCATCCCAAGCGGCGCCACTCGACCTCTATCATGCCGGCGTGGATGGCGGCGGCGGGGAAGAAGAATATGCCGAGATGGTATCCAAACATCTGGGCAAGAATATTATTTACGAAAAAATGACGGCCGAAAAATATTGGTCTGCTTTTCCATACCTGACCTATATTTCTGATTTACCCATTTATCATCCCAACGATGTCAGCCTGCACTGCATCGCCAGCAAAGCTCACTGCAATGGCATAAAGGTCATGTTATCGGGTGAAGGCGCAGATGAATTATTTGGCGGTTATTCGTGGCATCAACGCCAGATGAAGCAATATCGACTGGCCAGAATATTTGCTAGCAAAAAATCGCTGCTAACGCGGCTTTCAGGTGATTACGCGAAAACATTGCGTAGTGGGTTTGAACAATTCACCCTGAAAGATATCACAAATTACATGCCGCTGGGTCTAGGCTATTTTGATATGTCTAATGACCTGATAATGCGATCTTTCCTGTTCGAGAGCCAAGATTTCTCCAATTGGAAACGCCTAGCGATTATTCATGAAAAATATAATACTCTGATAACCTCTGAGTTCGAAAAACATATGCTGAGCGCGATCCACTTTAACTATTATGGTCATCTAGGTAGCATATTACATAGAACTGATAGAATATTGATGGCCAACTCAATTGAAGGCCGGGTACCATTTCTAACCAAAGACATCATTGACTTTTCGATGAATATACCTCTCAATCTAAAAATTCATCGACGCTTCCGAAAAGACGGTAAATATTTATTAAAAAAACTGGCTGAACGTTATCTACCAGATAGCGTCATTTACCGCCCCAAAGCTGGTTTTCCGGTCCCTATGGATGAATATATTCAGCCAATTGAACGAATATTCGAGAATGGCTATGCTATGGAATTTACCGGGATGTCTCTTCGTATGCTAAAAGACTTTTATGCGGCCAATCCATTATTGAAATTCCGCTTATTGGCACTAGAAGTATATGGTCGGATTTTTGTCCGGCATGAAGATTATCGACATATTCATATTGAATAAATAAAAAGGCCTTGATAGGTCAACAAACTATCATGGCCTTCTGCCTTCTAATCACAGAAAGTAAGAGATAAAAAATAACAAAGATGTTCATTCTTTATCGCCCCCCCCTCAACAAAACTTCATATACCTGACCTGCTTTACACACGTAGTAGCCACATCGGAGAATTGGTTATGTTTCACCAACTGCACGACCACATCGGCCTGGTCGAGCGCCTGCTCCAACGTCACCAACTGGACATTCTTTAGGCCAGATAACTCGAGCGGCAATGCGAAAATATGCGGTTCAACCACCAGAATTTCATTCTGGGTACAACGAGCCAGAATACGCGTGATGTTCAAGGCCGGACTTTCACGCAAATCATCGATGTTCGGCTTGAAGGACAAGCCCAGACAGGCAATCCGGCGGCTGGACTGTTCAGGTAACGCCTTCTCGATTTGCTCAACCACATAGAGAGGTTTGTAATCATTCACCAGTCTGGCCTGCTGGATCAGTTTCGCCAGATCCGGATTCTGATTGACGAGAAACCAAGGATCTACCGCGATGCAATGGCCGCCAACACCGCAGCCGGGTTGCAAAATATTCACCCGCGGATGGCGATTTGCCAAAGAGATCAACTCCCACACATCGATCCCCTGCCGGTCGCAAATCAGCGATAGTTCATTGGCAAAGGCAATATTGACATCACGAAAGGAGTTTTCCGCCAGCTTGCTCATCTCAGCAGTGCGCGCTGATGTGGCAATGCACTCTCCATTTTTCACAAAAAGACGATAAAACGCCATGGCTGCTTCAGTACTAGCGGCATCCAAGCCACCGATGATTCGATCATTATCAACCAATTCACGAACTACATGACCAGGCAAAACCCTCTCAGGACAATAAGCCACCAACACATCAGGACATGCCCCCGGCTTGACCGTGTGCGGAAACGTCAAGTCGGGACGCGACTCAGCCAACCAGGAGGCTATCAGCTCGGTCGTTCCAACCGGTGAGGTGGACTCCAGGATCACCAGATTGCCCGGTTCAAGACAGGGCGCCAGACTCTCCGCCGCCTCCCGAATAAAGCGCAGATCCGGCTCGCGATTCTCACCTTTAAACGGCGTCGGTACCGCCACCAGAAAGACATCGGCAGGCTGCGGGGTGGAATGAGCACTCAAGTAGCCAGCTTCCACCGCCGTGCGTACCAGATCCTCGAGCCCGGGTTCAACAATATGAATTTTGCCATGGTTGATCGTATCCACCGCATGGGCATTCACATCGAAACCGAGTACCCGAATTCCGTTACTGGCAATGATCGCCGCCGTGGGCAGGCCAATATAGCCCAGTCCGATGATGGATACGCTGTTAAATTTCATACTGCTACGGCTCCAGATACTTCGATGCGGCCATGACCGCTGTGTTGTTTTAAGAGAGTGAAGACACCTAGCGAATCTCATGCCATCAAGCGCAACCCAGTACGGCCTCGACAATCCGCTCGCTGGTTTTGCCATCGCCATAGGGATTCATGGCCAGACTCATGGCCTGATAGGCTGGTTCGTTATCCAGCAGCTGGCAGGTTTTGGCCACAATTGCGTGCTCGTCAGTGCCCACCAGATAGACGGTGCCGGCCGAGACCGCTGTTGGCCGCTCGGTGGTATCACGCATGCACAGGACCGGCTTTCCTAAGGTAGGAGCCTCCTCCTGAATGCCACCCGAGTCGGTCAAAATCAGATAGCTGCATTTCATCAGATAGACAAAGGCAAGATAATCCTGCGGTTCAATCAGGAAGATATTGGCCACCGCCCCCCAGATTGCGCTGTACCACATCCAGCACATTGGGATTGAGATGGACCGGATACATAATCGGCACATCATCTCTGGTTGCCAGCTGCCTCAAGGCGCGACAAATCAGCTCGAAACTTTCCCCGTGATTTTCCCGACGGAGGCTTGTCACCAGCAACATCCGCTTGCGGCCATCGAGGAACGCAAACCGCTGACTCAGGCTAAGCTGCAATGCCGTGTCCTATCTTATCGGAGATCTCCAGCAAAGCATCGATTACGGAATTACCGGTGACGAAGATGTTTTGTGCTGGAATATTCTCACGCAACAGATTCTGACGGCTGCTCTCGATGGGCGTGTAGTGCTGGTCCGCAATGCCGCCAGTCAAGCGGCGCATTCCCTCTTCCGGCCAGGGAGAAGAGAGATTGCCAGTCCGTAACCCAGCTTCGACATGCCCGACCGGGATACGATGATAATAAGCGCACAGAGTGGTAGCAAAGGACGTCACCGTATCCCCGTGAACCAACACTCGAGTGGGTTGAAAAGCGGCAAAAACCGGCTTGAGGCCGACGAGAATGGCCGCAGTAACATCATTGAGATCCTGACCCGGGGTCATGATATCCAGATCGAATTCGGGTCGAATATCAAACAGGGCGAGCACTTGATCCAGCATCTGGCGATGCTGCCCGGTAACACAGACAGCGATCTCAACACCGAGATGACTGCGGAACGCCTTGACAACAGGAGCCATCCCGATGGGCACCCAACGAGTCCCAATCGCGATCAGCACGCGCTGAGCTGAAGACATCGTTTACTCCAAACAAGCTGCCAACAGTCGCTAGCGTATAAGAACCTGCAAATGAATGGCGCGATTAGGCTCCGCTTTTAATGCCATGAGAACAAATTAATCGCCGCCAACAGCCGACATGGAACGAAAATGATTTCGGTGCCGCGAAACCGGCCACTAGCCGGCTTGATTGAGACAGCTGATAATTTGCGCACAGACAAAATCGACTTCATCATTCGACAAATCGAAATACATCGGCAAACGAACGATTGAATCGGTGAAATGATCCGCATTGGGCAGTGAACGACCATCATGCAGTCCCTGAAAATAAGAGCTGCGATGCAAAGATTGGTAATGAAAAACGGCTTTAATCCCGGCTAATTCCAGATATTGAATTAACTGACTACGCTGTTGAAGGCTGGCACAGTCCAGGTAAAACATGTGCGCATTGTTGGTGGCATAGTCAGGGATTGATGGCAATTTAATCCCATAAGCGCCGACCACGGGTGTCAATGCCTGCAGATAGCGATGCCATATTTCAAGCCGACGTCTTTGGATTGCGTCCAACTGCTCCAACTGCGCATACAGATAGGCGGCAATGATATCGGAGGGTAAAAAAGATGAGCCAATATCGACCCAACCGTATTTATCAACCTCGCCACGAAAGAACGAGCTACGGTTAGTTCCCTTCTCGCGAATTATCTCAGCACGCTGTATATACTGCTTATTATTGATAACCAGTAGACCACCTTCACCGGAAATAATGTTTTTGGTCTCGTGGAATGAAAATGTAGATAGACAACCGATGCTGCCCAATGGGCGTGATTTATAAAACGAGTCGATCGCTTGGGCTGCATCCTCAACGACTGGGATCTTATATCGCCCAGCCACTGACATGATCGCATCCATATCACAGGCCACACCGGCATAGTGAACAACCACGATCGCGCGTGTTCTGGGAGTAATCAGCGCTTCAATTTGCTTCGGGTCAATGTTCGGATGTTCGGGATAAGAATCCGCAAAGACAATTTTGGCTCCACGCAGGACAAACGCATTGACCGTGGAAACAAATGTATAACTTGGTGCAATCACCTCATCACCAGATTTAATATTGAGCAAAATCGCAGCCATTTCCAAGGCATCGGTACAGGAAGTGGTCAGCAGTACTTTGCCAAAGTCATAACGCGACTCCAAATAATTGTGACATTTACGAGTGAACACACCATCACCCGATATCTTGCCGCTGGCAACTGATTCAGCAATATAGACCAACTCACGGCCATGCAAATAGGGTTTGTTAAATGGCACCATATTCATTTGAATCTCGTTCTGAGTTTTGTAATCACCATTAAATCACCATCGTTTGTCTCTAAACAATCTAATCGCAGAAGGCCTTTACCACAAACAACAACTGGCATATTACCATCAAAATAAATTATCTTCCCAGGTGCTCGGTTTTCAATGATGAGATCTTTAACTAAAGTAGCACTTTTCACTCTAATTAACTCACCATTAACACTTGTAGATGCACCAAGATAGGGATATCCAACGCTGTTTACTAGCAACTGTATTTGTTCAGCATCCATACTCCAATTAATGGCGTAATCATCACTGTCTCTCCATAAACTATACGTAGCCAACGCTTCGTCCTGAGGTGTACCTTTTAATTCATTCCTAATGAATAAGTCGTATATTGTTTTTGCGACAACATAATAAGCGTCACCAACTTTACCAATGGCATTCTCAATTAAAATCGGATACTCGACAGGTATTTTTAATTGATGGATTATATCACCACAATCATATTTATCAGCCGCACTTAATGCTGTCACCCCTATAAAACGATCTTTATTCAATAAAGCCGTAACCAAAGGGTTAAATCCTCTATATCTAGGCAACAATGAGTCATGAAACACTATTAGCGCTGACGATGGCATGTCATAAATCATCCGTTGCCATCCTGCAGCTATAGCAAGCCCAAAATCATTATCACCATCAGACATATCATACGAATATTGAATCCCTTCCTTTTTACAAAATAATTCAATCTCTCCCGAAAAATCATTTTTAACATGAACATCTTTGCCTATAACAACAAAAACATCATCAGTTTTTTCCTTTACCCCTTGTATTGCCCTCAATCCTTTTAACCCTGCAGCCAGAATTTTTACTTTATTTGATGAGGCTAAATACATATGAAAAACCTTTTATAAAACTCAGTTCATCAGACTAAAAACGACTTTCACAGACACAGAAAGCACATGATCACTAACATAACGTTGCATTATCTCAAGCGAGCCATCCAATTAATCATCATCGATTGTTACCTCTAAATTAAGATTCATATTATAATTCACCCCAATCGACTATAGATGACACTTGGAAAGCTAGCCATTAAAAATCGCACGCCAATCATTAACCAACTGATTAACAGTAAAATAATCGTGTATGATTTTAGCATTCTGTGATTGATAGCCAATGCTTAGTAAAGCCGCATTAATCTGCTCAACTGAAAAAACATCAACCCCCATACAAATAAAAAACTGTCTTGATGTAGTCTCTGCATGCATAGCTACCGGGATACCTCGTCCAAGTAGAGAAATAATATTTCCCATACCATGCTGACGCCAAGAAGGCATAATCGCAAAATCAATTCCATTCAAAAAATGTTCATACTTTTCTCTTGAGAAGAAATCCAGCATTGGATTAAACCGTTCCCCGAGGATCGCATCACCAATAGCGATCACCTCTGTCACATAGTCAGAATTTTTAGGGTAAGCCAAAGGAGAAAAAACAGTCACATTTTTAATATCTGCAAAGTATTTAATCCAGTACGCATGATTATTTTCTACAACGCCGGAGTGCCCAAGCATGACATTCAGTGACTGAGCGTCGCCGTCACAATCGCTATGAGGGTCATACATCGGCCCACAATAAACATTACTTGGGTAAAAGAAACAAGAATAACTATTGCCACGAGCCATATATCTTTTCCTGACAATTTCAATATCTCCAGGAACATATGATATTAACCCAGCTACATTATTTATGACTTTTCTATGGTTAAGTGAATATTGGTCATAATAATAAAAATCCCCCCCCCACATTACCCAGAAAGATTTGTCAAGCCAGCTTTTATTTTGCACGAGAAGATCATTCACCTTTTGCCGCCATAGACCGTGCAGTATTATTTTTTCCGCCACATAAAAATAGGAGGCAAGGGTTACAAAATCTTCATCACGATACAAAAACTCGACTGGGTGATGAGGTTGCAAACCATATTGATACTTAGGACTGGTGATAAAAACAAACCGATGCTGCCTGATATCAAAATGCTCAATCATGAAATCAATGAATGGTGGCATAAATTTTTCCATTATCATGACATGCAAAATCATAACTTACCTCACAACATTTTGATGACCAGATACATGTCTTCGCACCGACGGAATGATTTTAACCATTTACAAAACCTAAAGCAGTTCCTCACGAAGAACTCGGGCAAATGATATTTATCAACAACTAACTTCACATTTTTATTATGATGACATTTTCTGACATCGCTCACTTCCAACCCTAGATATTTCTCACTAATATAGTGATGTGATTTTTTTACTTGTTATTAAATTAAGTGTCTTTAATCCTGTTGTTGGCCTATTGATAACCTTCAGAAAGAATTTTGCCATCAGCTAGTTCAACCTTGGCAAAAGCGGTAACAAATAATGAGGTTCAAAAAGGCCACAATAGTATGGTGCTTGAATTATAATTCAACCACCTGGCTTGGCCACCCGTATCAATTCATCAATACAAGCGGCAACATCCTGAACATGCTCAAGTGTCTGATATGTAGTCACTACATCGAACGTATTGTCCTCGAAGTACAGTTTTTCATCAAGACCATATTTAATTCTATCTTTAAACTCAGATTAATTTTGCTCTTCTTCAATTCGCATCTTGATACATTCAAGTTTCCAGCTTTCTGGTTCAACACCGCAAACATTATACCCCAGATTCAAACTACGAAAGAAAAATGAACCGACTCCGGCGGCCATGCCAAGAATACAACCATGAACATCCCCAAAATGTTCTAGATCACGCCAACGTCCATTGAGATCATTTTCAAAATCAGACCAGGAATTAATGACATCATCCAAGTATTTTTCGTTCCTAAGGCAAAAATTGATTAACGACTCTTCGTAAAAATGCTCTCTGAGGAATTGTTCGTTCTTACTTGACATGATTTAGTAGCTATTCTGGATACTGGAAGATGTTTTGCAAGAATAATTCAATTGTTACGGCTCGAAGTATTTTATTGCTTCGATTCAGATTTTTCTTCAAATGTGGCACAAGATACATTTCATGCCAATCTTCATCAATGAAATTCCGATATAAAGCGGTTGGTGAATTTAGTATCCTATCGATCTTGACAGCGATATCAGGCTCTCTTATCCAGCTAATATAATCGGTATAGTTCTCAGTGGCACACAAAGGCATTACAACCTCTGGATTATTATTTATTGTTCTACCTGTTTTTTGCCACGGAATAGTCTTATAAAACTCAGGAAATTGATTAAGCAACATCGTTGAATATAGTTTATTTTCAAGTCGATACTCATCATTAATGCTGAATACAAACTCGATCAGCTCATTATCTAAAAATGGCTTTTTATGTTCCAGCCAGGGCGATGAAGCCAAAGTTCCCATATTGGTAAACCGTCTGACCCGATTCATCAAGAGATTTGGCTCAACATGCGGAATATCATAGAACGATGATTCAATATCGGCTAAATGAACATATTGTCCATAATATTTTTCCGCAATACCTTTATTGATTCGTTGGTTAGTGGTGTCAGTATGCAAAAAACTTGGACCCAAAATGGCATCACCAGAATAACCATTTATAACAAAACGCCCCTGCTTGGTAATATCATCAACAAATTCACAGCCATGCATATGTTGCATATCCAATAGACCATCGGTCAACAAAATTGTCGGAATTCTTTTTTCAAACCAATTATCCGGTGTGAGCTCATGGATCACATGTGGCCACTTGACTATATCTGTTACCTGCTGCGCCAACACTATATCTGCGCAAGCTTTCGTCCCGAAGGTATAACAGCGACCTTGATAGTCAGGATGTGCACGGTGTGTTGCCGCTAATAGCATCCTTGAATCCAGTCCACCACTGATTGGAAATACCAAAGACTCTGTTAAGTCCACTCGGCGTCCAACAGCTCGTTCGACAATTTCACCTAAAGCATCCACAGCATCATCGAATGATAGATTACGCTGTTTTATATCAGCCCAGGACCAATAGTGGTAGCTGTGCAGTTTATCGGCATCTATGTCGTAAGTCAGCAGTGTGGCTGGGGGTAATAAGCTTACTCCTTCGAAATAGCTAATATCACCGACCAGATACCCCAAGTCCATAAAACAGGATAGCGCTTGTGTATTTAGTTCTTTTTCAAAAAAAACCATTGGCAGAAATGCTTTTATTTCACTTGCCCATGCAAAATAGCCATTTTTATGGTAAAAAAATAGGCCTCGCATACCATTTCTATCCGATATCAGGACTAGCTTTTTTTTATGACGATCATATAGCACAGCACAAAATATTCCATCAAGGCTGGCAAGCATCTCGGCAAGAACCTGATTTTGGTAGCCCCAAATTAGAGCATGATTTAGATCATGAAATTGTCGCTGATAATGATGAGCCGTCTCTGCCAGGTTATATATGCAACCCTCAACCCAGATGTTCAGCCAACCTGATTCGTCTTGATGCGTCATTTTTTCATAGAATGCAAAGCACCTGACGGCTGCTAGTCTCTCATCCTGATATTCATGCTCAACAGTAACTGGGTATAGTTTTTCTTGCATACGAATAATACGACTTAACTCGTCTGTATTTGTATGGTGTTTTTTTATATGACCGAACAATCCAGGCATAATGGGCTCATTATTGGCAATAGATGTTATTTAAAATTACCGTTACTCAGCTGATTCTGAATTTCATTTATAATATTTTCTGTTTGCATCTGCCAAGTGAAATTGGACTTAGCATATTTTACTAACTGGGTAGACAGATCATCCTGCACCTGCGCTATATATTGCTCATAGATAGTGATCAAATTGATAGGGCTTTCATCTGCTGACTGACGCCAGGCTCCTTCCAGTTGAGCGTCACTGAAACTGTCCTGGAGGCTATAAATAAATGGCAGACCATAAAACATGAATTCACGATGCTTTAGCGCCTCTGCATAGGTAATACCTGTGCGGTGACAACCTAATGTTCCGAGGCCCAAGTGCACACTTGCATAACGATTGGCAAGAAGCTGCGGCTCCAAAGCTCCGGTAAACGTCACATACTTGGCGACCCCCAATTCTTGGGCCTGTTGCGCTAATTGTGCAGATGCAGGCCCCTGACCAACAAGGAATAATTGCAGATCGACATCCGGGTAGGCTTTGACGAAATTGGGTATCAGCGGTAATAGGCGGTCATAACCATGCCAGCGCGCCAGATAGCCGACCCCCAGCAGATGGAATGCTTTGCGGATATCCTGCTTTGGCTCTGGCGCTTGTGGTTCAACCCAAGTGGCCCCGTTACCCATCTTGCAGAGAGGTCTACCTTGCAATGTGGCTCCTGGCGCGACTCGGCTGGGGGTAAAGAATCCGGCTACAAGCGGGGCCAATTGCAGAAAAAATACCTGATCTGTATTGGCCACTAATACTGGTAGTTCATTCTGATATTCCAGCGTGTACATCTCAATAAACAAGGGCACAGCCATCTCGCGCAGTCGACGAGCCAATTGTACTAGTTCATCGTTATGCATCGGGTTGTAACGGACGTAGGCCCACTCGAACGAGCGTGCCATCACCTGCTGCCCAGCAATCCACTCAGCAACATGTACAAAGAAGTCCCCGGGGGCAACCGCAGTCGTGATGATTTCACGCTGGACTTCGCTCCCCGCCTCGAACACCAAGCGTACTATGTTCGGGCCATCGCCGCAGATCATATGTACCCGTTTGTGATTTAGACTAAAACCCTGCGCCTGAGCCAGCACCTTGCGCATAACGCCCAGGTGCCCACGTGTTTTAAGATTCACGTTATAGATAGCTAAAATTGATCCATACCCCGCCATTATGCCTCCGAAGCATAAAATGCATCTACTGACTGACGTGCCGACTCCAATTCAGTGGCGATCTGCAATGCCGTTACCCCGTCGATAGTCTGTGGTAGCAGATTCCAGAATAGATCGGTTAACAGCTCGTCATGTGCCACCTCAGTTGAGGTAACATCAAACAGGTGAGGAACCACGATCAGACGAATTGCAGTGGTCGACTCAGACAGAGGCACAGTGTTAACGCACTCGGGCCAGTCCCGGATACTCTTCGACAAGGTCTCATACAGTGCAGGAGCCAGCACAAAACGGTGACTCTTTACATTAAATTGACCACAACTGACGATAAAACGACACAAGCTATTGTGTTGTCTTGCTGTGGACATATCAGACCTTGCCACGGCGCTCATATCTAGCAGGTAAACTCCGGGTGGTACCATGACCTGCAGCAACTTTTGCTTGCCACTACCGCGCTCAGGAAAGGCTACCCCCTGATAACGCCCACCGATACCAGTGGCCGCATCTTGTAAACCTCGTTGCATGGCAACAAGCAATTCGTCCATAGCATTCAAATGCTGGAAGGTGATATTGCGTGCCAAGCTGCGCTGTAAATAATGTTTGACCTGATGGGGAGGATAGCGAACAGGATGCTTTGCGAAGAAACTCAGCTTGTTACGCCAGTAGTAGTAACGAGGTAATGTATTAGTCGCATTAGCACCACCTCCCTTGTGCAAAGCCTGTAGTCTTGGCTGTGCGACTACACGCCAACCAGCATCCTTGACTCGTACACACCAATCAATGTCATCCCAATAAAGGAAAAAGTCCTCATCAAATACACCCACCCGTTCGATGATTTCAGCTTTTGTCATCAGACAACAAGCGGGCACATAATCACAATCCACCGGTTCCATCGCTATCGAGGAATAGGATTCACCCGCAAAATTAAGGTGAAAACTAAAGGTAGCATCCTTTAAAGATACGTTGGAGCCGACCTCCTGTACCACCTCCGGATTATCCATTTTACATATTGCTGGTCCGATAACACCTATATCTTTGTTGTTAGCCAGTAAATCCATCATCCCAACTAGGGTGTTTGGTAGTACGACAGCATCATTATCTAGTAGCGCAATATAACGATACCCCATTTTTTGGGCTTGGCGCATACCATGAGCAAATCCCCCAGAGCCACCAACGTTTTCTTTTAATATTTCAAGTCTAATATTAGGATAGTATTGACGGATCAATGTTGCAGAGTCATCTGTTGATGCGTTATCTACAACAAAAATATCCGCCAGTTCACCCGCTGTATTTTGTACTGATTCGATCGCCCCGAGCACATAATTTTGCTTATTAAAATTACAGATAACCACACAGATTGGTTTCATTTTATTTCTCACCGGCTAACACTTATCTATCAAATACTAAAAGCTAGTATGCCGTGCATATTTTATAGAAAAAATTTAATGCATTGCTCACCGCATCATCCATATCGAAATAGCGATACTCGGCAAGGCGGCCCAAAGCAAGCAGTTGCGGGAACTGGGCCAATTCATCGCGGCAAGCCTGATACTGCTGTTTAGCTGAATCGGTAAACAGCGGGTAGTAAGGCTCTAGCCCCTGGTCCGGCTGATAGTCACAGGGATATTCATAAACGATGCTGGTACCGGGATGTACCTGCCTGCTGAAATGCTTGAACTCGGTGATCCGCGTGAAGGCTTCTTCATTCGGATAATTGACGGTAGTGACCGGTTGAAATTGTTCCTGCGCCAGATGGCGATGCTCAAAACGCAGTGAACGGTATGGCAGGTAATTCCCCTCTGCCGGCAACAGATGATCCAGCATCCCGGTATAGACCAAGGGGCCGTCAAACGGCTCGCCATCCAGCAGCACCCGCTTCTGCTGCCAATCCAGCCTGACGTGCTGTGCCATTGGGGTCGACAGCTTCACGTCAATCAAGGGGTGCGCAAGTATGCGCTCAAAGATGGCGGTATAGCCTGCGGCCGGCACCGCCTGCCAGGGGTCAGTGAAATAGCGATCATCCCGACTCACCACCACGGGCACTCGCGCCGTCACCTCGGGGGAGATCTGGTCTGGCGCAACCCCCCACTGTTTGCTGGTGTAGTTAACAAAGGCTTTCTGATAGATGAAATCAGCCAATTCAACCAGCAGGGGATGCGCCTCTTTGCGTAGCTCTAGGATCGGTACTCTGGCCCCATCACCAAACCGGGTGCGCAGGGCATCAATCATGGTGGCAGCTTTGTCGGCCTGGAAGCAACGTTCGATGCTGGTCAGGTTGAACGGGATCGGCACCAACTGCCCGTCAATGCGTGACAACACACGATGCTCATAAGGCAGCCACTCGGTAAACTGCGACAAGTAGTCCCACACCTCCTTGTTGTCGGTATGGAAGAGGTGTGGCCCATAGCGATGGACCAATACACCATGCTCATCATACTCGTCAAAGCAGTTGCCACCGATATGATCGCGCTGCTCCAGCACAAGTACCTTCCAACCGAGCTGGCTGGCCATTCGCTCAGCCATGACGGCACCGGAAAGCCCGGCGCCAATGATTATCGCCTGATAACTCATGCCGCCTCTCCAAACAATTGTTGCATGACCCGAGCAGGATGAGCTCGCTGCACCCACGCCAGTTGATGTCGCTCATCGAAGAACCAGCCTGGCGCCAGCTTCGCTACCTCGGTAACTGACTGTTCGATAAGCTGCGTGAAGCGGGCAACGTCATACTGCCGCAGAAAGTAGAGTGCGGCAGAGTAATAGTGATGGGCACGCCCCTGGGCAATGGCCACGGGATCCGCCCCAAACGCAGCGGCGTTATCACAGGCGCGCAGCAGATCGCGCAGCGACTGCTCACGACGTTCTGCCGATTTGCGGGTCTGTCCACCAAAGCTCTGGGTATGGAAGCGATAGCGGCCCAATAATTCGGGGATAAAATCCAGCGTCCCCGGATTGTGGGAGAGGTTCAAGATGTGCCAGGGATAATCGAGGATGATCTTGCACCCCTCATCGATGGCATTTTCCATCCCTTCATAACGGCGAAACATTATGGAACTGGCATTGACGAACACCCCGAAGCGGATCAATGCCTCCCGTGTCATCACGGATTCAAGATAGCGGGCATTGTAATAATCGCGGGTGAATAGCTTGATCCGTGCGCCAGTTTCATCATCAAACATCTCCGCTTCGTGGTAGCAAAGCGTGCAGTCAGTGTGCAAATCAAGATAATCGGCCTGGCTCTGCAGCTTGCCCGGCAGAGCAAGATCATCCCCGTCGACATAGGCGATGTATTCAGCGGTAGCCTCTCTCAGCAAGCGTTTCTGGGTCTTGGCCAACCCCATATTCTGCGCATTCTGTAGTGCCTTGAGTTGCGGCCACTGCTGTGCCAGCCGATGCATAATGGCCCAGGAGTCATCGCTCGAGCCGTCATCAATGGCAATGACCTCAAAATCGAAATTGGTTTGCTGTTCCAGCAGACTAAGCAGACAGGGCTCGATAAAGCGCCCTAGGTTATACACCGGCACCAGTACGCTGACTTTCATAGAGAATCCAGAAGTAGAGTAAAAAAGAAGCGAATTAGAGAATTCGGACAAGGCTACCGCACGGTCTCTGTCAACCCTTCCTGCCCTTCATGGCAATATTTACTGCAAGAGCCGTGCCTGACCAAGCTAATTCATTGATATGACTTGATTTATGTGACCTGGAATCCACTATTCAATACGGTCAAGCTGACGGCTGCAGGCCACCAGCATGTCGATGCCATCCCAGAGCCATTCGAATGCCAGCGCTTGTCCCGGACTTGCCACCCTATCGATACGGCAGCAAGGCGACAGCAGTAGCGCATACTCAAGCCGCATTTTATCTGGCCCAACCCAGACACAGGTCTGCATATCCCAAGGTTGTAACAGCAACTCATCAAGAGTATCGGCAACGAATTCTGCAACTGTACCTCCTCCGATGTGTTCAAGCCGCAAAGAGGCGGTGGGAGTCAATAAGGTGACGCCAGCAAAGGTCTCCTGCTGCATCTGACCATCGAGAGCGGCATTTTGTTGACAATTGATGAGGCGTTCCATCATCAGGGCAGGGCTGCTTGCAAAGGGGGCAAAGACGGCTTCGAGCAAACGACGTCGCAACACACTATCGGGAGCGCCCAACCAGCAAATCGTGGTGGGCGAGGCGCAGGCTTGCTGATTGAAGCGAGTAAAGTCTTGTTGCAAAGCCGCAACCAATTGCCGCCATGCGGCCGCATCCAGGTTGGCGAGCCATTGGCTATCCAACACCGCCATGGAGCGGCGATCCGGAAACACGATTTCCTGAGCGCGGGGTGAAAGCGGAATAGCCCTTACCCGACCGATGGTTTCATCACCGCCCCAAATGATGCGAAGGCGGCACCGGGCCGACAGCCAGGCGGTGACCCGTTCGTCATGGTCATACCGGATAAAACGGGTACGCGAGGCAATCTCTTGCCACTCGGGCAGAGAGAAAAGCTCGTTCAGGATGGTCAGCATGGCCTCTTGCACCGGGTCGATGCGCGATGAGAGGCGAACCACGGAACCATTGCCCATCAGTAGCGCCATGATCCAGGAGTAGAACGCGACGGTCGGCACGTTGGAGGGGACCAGATGAAAAACCATCCCCAGCGGAGCGCGTCCTGCCATGCGTTTGCGCTGTACCTCAATCTGGCGAGGCCGCAACCAAAAACCAAAGGCGGCTAAATCCGGATTCGCTCGTCCCTCCTGCTGCAGACGTGCAGAGAGCGCGGCCACAAAGTCACCTATTACGGGCGCAAAGCTTGGCTGCGGGCGAGTAACAAAACCTTGCCAGTCAATGACGGGAGCCACGAAAGCGACCTCGGGCCCAGCTTGCCATATGGCATCTTCTGCATCTGACCGGATCACTGGAAAGTGTCGCTGCATCCCCTCACCTCGGCGCCTTGCTGACGCCCTGATACATGAAAATAACGGCCGAGACGTCCGCAGGGGCAATCATCCTCACCCAGCAGCACACCGAGATCCTCGCTGAGCAAACTGTGGCCTGGATAACTTTGGGGAATGGCAGAGATCACCTGCAACAAGCCTGGCTTGCCGATCCCGAGCGGTCGATGGGTCAGCGGATCCCGCACCAGCAGATCGGCAAAGAGGGGAGCATGAAGATGGCCCTGCTCGCACTCAACAAATACCGACCCCACCTGCTCCACCATGCCATAGAAGTTGTACACCCGACTCAGCCCCAGCTGTTCATGGCAGCGCTGCTTGAAGGCAGGATTATCCACCGCGAGGTGTTGCAGCTTCTTCCAGCCACCGCTGTGAAAAAGCGTGCCCTGCGTCAGCGGCAGTTGCAGACCTCGCTCACGCAGCGGTTCCAGCAGACATTGCCAGACCATGAAGGTAAAGCCGAACAACAGGACCGGCTGGCCCGCATATTTGTCACAAAACGCCTCGATGACCGGCCAGTTGGGCCGCATCTGCTCGTCGAGGGCATAGGTATGGTCTCGCCCAAGGAAGGAGAGCCCCAGCGCACCGGCGCCGCGGGCGGAAAAACCGCTGCGGTTTTGAATCAGGGCGGGTTGCTCCACCAGCAGCATGGGCAGCCGCTGCTTGCCGACGAACTCTTGCAGGATCTTCACCAGCACCTTGCTCTGCAACGCGGCGGTATCCCGATCCAGCACGATCCGTGACGGCGTTCCGGTAGTGCCAGAGGAGGTGAGCACCTTGAATACCTCTTCTTGCGGCACGCTCTGCCATTGGGCCAATTTGAACAGGCGGGCGGCCAGATAAGGAAGCTCTTGATAGGTCGAGGCCTGACCCCAGCCAAACGCCGACAGAATATTGGCAAAAGCTGGACACCCCTGCGCATGGCGCTGCGTCAATTCATTCAGGCGAGCAAGGAGCAACCCACTTTTTTCATGTTGAGACAGCCCGAAAACCGGCGCATCAAACAGCCTGTTCATAGCTGCTCCAGTTGTGTTAACAGGGCCGGATAATCGATCTTCATATTGCTGCGTCGTGGCAAATGATGCCGATAAATGCGAACGCTTGATGGCGGCACCATCAGCCAGCGGGCCAGCTCCAGCTGCAGTGCGTCACTGGGGCACGCGTCTGCCTCGATGGCCACCAGCAGGCAATCATCACGGCCGGTCGCAGCGCAGGAATAGCCCCTCCCCTGCAACCAGGTTTCCACTTCAGCCAAGCTCACCCGTTTGCCAAACAGCTTCAGGAAACGGTTGAGTCGTCCGGTCAGATAGAATCGGCCCGACTCATCACAACGAGCCAGATCGCCGGTAAAGAGCGCATCCATATCACGCCCCCGAGCCAGATCTTCAGGGCGCTCCGCATAGCCCAACATCACATTTGGCCCTTGGTAAACCAGCTCTCCCTCCCCGTCGGGAAAGCCGGACTCATGACGAAGAGAGAGGCACCCGCCCGGTACGGCACGGCCGATCGCATCCGGAGCAACAATCACTTCATCGTGAGCCAACCAGGCGATGCGCGGCGCCGCTTCGGTCTGACCATACATCACGAAAAAACGGCGTCCCAGCGCAGCTGCCTGTTCGGCAAATTGCTTTGCCAGTGCCGGCTCAAGCCGTCCTCCGGCCTGGGTCAGCGTCATCAGGCTGGGATAGCGGGTCCAGTCAAAACGCAAGCGGTTAAGCATCTGAAAGGTAAACGGGACCCCCGCCACGCTAGTGACCTGATGACGATTTACCTCATCCCAGAATTGGCGCTCAAGGGGACTGGCAGTGCATGAAACCAGAGAGGCGCCAACCAAAAGATGGCTGTTAAGTACCGACATCCCGAAGGAGTAAAAAAGTGGCAACGAGGTGATGGCTCGCTCACCCCCGTTCAGCGCCAGATATTCGGCGATGGCCGCGGCATTGGCATCAAGATTGGTTCGCGACAATCGCACCCATTTGCAGGAGCCGGTACTGCCCGATGTCGGCAGCAGCAAGGCCAACTCAGGGTGAAACGAGGGCGCATCGCCAAGATGCGCAACTGCCCCATCCTCCAACACCCGCAGACTGACACCAAAGCGCTGGCACTGCTCATGGTGCAACTGGGCATCCTGTGCAGGATCGGCCAACATGATGGCGTGGCCATCACGCAGGGCCAGCAAGTAGTGAAGCAGATGCAGGGTGGACGTCACAAATGGCAGGTAGACCAAATGACGACCGACGGGATAGGTGGTAGCCAACTGCGCCACACGCCGAGCCAGCTCACCATAACTGAGCCACCCCTCTTGCGGGTCTCGCCAGGCGGGCTCGTCATTACTTTCAACCAGATGCGTCAACAAATCAGGCTGGCTCAAATCACCATCCCCCCATCGACCCCAATCACCTGCCCGGTCACATAGCTCGACAAGTCGGATGCGAGAAACAGGGCCACCTTGGCCACTTCTTCTGGCGTACCAATCCGCCCCATTGCGATGCTGGCCACCCGCTCGGCAAACTTATCTTGCGGGATGGCGTGGGCCATATCGGTATCGATAAAACCGGGAGCAATCGCATTGACCCGGATCTGGCTGGCGGCCAGCTCCTTGGCCAGTGACTGGGTAATGCCAATCACCGCCGCCTTGCTGCCGGCATAGCAGCTGAGCCCAGCAGTCCCCACTTGCCCCATCAGGGAGGCGAGATTGATGATGCTGCCGCCACCACTGCGCGGCATCAGGCGGGCGGCATACTGGCTGCAATAGATCACACTAAAGGTATTGTTGCTGAATGTCTTTTGCAGATGGGTCTGGTTCGCCATCCCCAATAACGCCTCTTCCAGCATGCCGGCATTGTTGACCAGCACGTCCAGCTGGCGAGTCTGAGCAAACAGCTGCTGAAAGGCCTGCTTGACCGCCGACGGATCAGCCACATCAAAGCAGAGAGGCTGGCAAGGCACGCCAAACTCGGAACCAATCGCGGTCGCCAGCAGGCTCATCGTTACCTCATCACGGCCTCCCAGCCACAGTTCAGCCCCCTGAGAGGCAAACTGGCGGGCGATGGCAAGCCCGATGCCACGCCCGGCACCGGTGATCAACACCCGCTTGCCCTGCAACAGTCCCTGCATCAGAAAGCGACCCCGTATTTGGCCAGGATCTCCCGCGCCTTGACGACCGAACTCATGTCGATAATGTCATCGGTGTCGAGCAATACACCGTAGTTATCCTCCAACTGGGCGATCAGCCCCATGTGGGCGACGGAATCCCACTGCGGGATGCTGTTGTAAGCCAGCCCATCGCTGACGCTGCCGATATCAATACCCAAAGCCTCGGCAAAAACCTGTTCCAATGCGATTGTCATCTGAAAAATCTCCGTAGCCGCTCACGGGCGGTATAGTAATTCGCCGGCAGCAGTTCCAATGCAAAAAATCCGTTATCTTGTCCTATCTGGCGGTAACCCAGTTGTTCATTCAAGCGCAGGGCCGAGCGATTGTTCTCCCGAACCAGGGTGCGGATACAACCGATGTGCAGCTCATCAAAACCCTGATCAAGCTGGGTTAAAGCAGCAGCAACGGCCAACATGGGATGCCGCACGCCTGAGTTGCCCAGATAGAGTCCCGCATCGGCAATCACCTGACCCTGCAGCTTGCCCTGGCACTCACCTTTCAGATTGACGTAACCCGCTCGCACGCCCTTGCACCAGAGCACCCAGTGCTGCTGATCCTGTCGTTCACGGGTGGCGACAAACCATTGGCGCTGTTGCCGTGGTGAGATATGCGTCTGGGATACCATCTGCATTCGCACCTCATCCTTATTGCGCCAACGTCGCAAGGCAGGAAGATCCCACGGCTCTATCGGGCGTAACTCAACGCCATAGCTCATCTTAAACGCCATCCACTTTCATGACCTGTCTCTCTTATCGACCACACTGCTGCCATTCCGTAGCAAAAATCGATAATACAAGCAGAAAAACCAGTATAATATCAAAAATAATCAAAGAGTTGTCATCGATTATCCTGGCTTTGGCCAGTCATTGATCCAGCAGAGAGAACCCATCATGGCCATCGCCATTATCCCAGCCCGGGGTGGCAGCAAACGCATTCCACGCAAGAATATCCGTCCCTTCTGCGGCCAACCCATGCTCGCCTATGCCATCCTGGCGGCGCAAAAATCTGGCTGTTTCAGCAAGGTGGTGGTCTCCACCGATGGTGAGGAGATTGCCAAGGTTGCTCGTCAACTGGGCGCGGATGTGCCATTTCTGCGGCCAGCCAACCTCGCCGATGATCACACAGGTACCACCCCTGTGGTGATCGACACCATCCAGCGACTCGACCAGCTCGGCATCCAGGCAGAGCACTACTGCTGCATCTATGCCACAGTGCCGCTGATCCAGGCGGCCGACCTGCGCGCCGCCCACGATCGCCTGCTCGCCAGCAAGGCCCCCTTCGTCTACATGGTGGCTGAATTCGGCTTTCCTATCCAGCGCGCCGTGCGCATGGATGAGCAGGGCCGGGTCACTCCCTTCTGGCCGGAGCAGATGGCGAAACGCTCTCAGGATCTGGAGCCTGCCTATCAGGATGCCGGCCAGTTCTATTGGGGGACGCGGGCTGCCTGGTTGGGCGGGATCAGCCCCGTCGGTGGAGAGGGGATCGGCCATATTCTGCCAAGACACAGGGTGGTCGATATCGATACGCCGGAAGATTGGCATCTGGCTGAACTGCTTTATCAGGTGCTGGGTCAAGATGGTGTTTAAGGTTGCCTTCCGGCTCGATGCCGGGGCAGAGATCGGGTTGGGCCATCTGATGCGCTGTCTGGCCATTGCCGATCGGCTGAAAACGGCTGGCGCCGAGTGCCACTTTCTCTGCCATCAGCTACCGGCCCACCTGTTGCCACTGCTGCAATCCCACCAGCATTACCCTCTTTGCGCTCTGGACGACGCAGGCCCCTTGCCCATCTTGCGTCCGGAGTGGCTGGTGTGTGATCACTACCAGATTGATCGACAGATCGAGCAGACACTGGCAATGCACTGTGGTCAGTTGCTGGTGATCGACGATCTGGCCGATCGCCCTCATCATGGTCAGTTGCTGCTGGATCAGGGGCCACTGCGCAGCGCCGCCGATTACCAGTCACTCGTCCCTGCCGACTGTCGGCTGCTGCTGGGCACCGACTATGCCCTGCTGCGCCCCGCCTATCGCCAGCTTGCACGCCAAAAGGTCAGCCGGTGGCAACGTGGCCTCATCTGCTTTGGCGGCGCTGATCCGGCCGGAGCCTGTCTCACGACCCTCAACAGCCTGACGCGGCTGCCCTGGGCCCGCACCATCCGCTGGACCTTGGTGGCGGGCGGCGCCAATCCGTTCTGGCCCGAGCTGGAGCAGAGAGTGGCCGAACTGACCGACCTCGACCTAGTGCTGCTGCGCCAGAGCGACCAAATGGCGCAACTGATGCAACAACACGACTTCGCCATTGGCGCTGCGGGCGGCATGACCTGGGAGCGAGCCTGTCTCGGCCTGCCGACCCTGGCGGTGCCCATCGTCGACAATCAGCAGTTCAACGACCAGGTGATCGCCCGCTTCCAGTTGGCCGAGCGGCTGACTCTGAGCGAGCTGGCCGAGCCTGAGCTGCTGCTGCAAGCCCTGCAACGACTTGAATGGCAAGCAGATGACTATCGACGCCGCGGCCAGCAACAGGTGGATGGGCTGGGGCTGGATCGGCTCACCGCCTGGTTGCTGCAACAATCGGATTATCAACTGTTGCCATATGGCCATCAGTGGCAACTACGCCATGACGACCAACTGCTACTCACCCTGACGCTGAACGGCCAGCGGCTGACATGGCAAGCCACCCGGTCACTTCAGCCCACGGAGTGGCAAGAGCTGGCACATCGCTTGCAGATAATTTTCTCCCCATTTCCCCTCTATCTTGCCGAGCCACCGCAGATAGCGCCCCCTGCCCCTTGGCAACCGGCGCCGCAAGGCTGGCAACTTGGCATAGGAATCTGAACACAGATGCAGATCGATCATCGCTCCATCAACCAGGAACAGGCTCCCTATGTGATTGCCGAACTGTCGGCCAACCACAATGGCAATCTGGACCGCGCCCTGGCCATTATGACCGCCGCCAAAGCAGCGGGTGCCAGCGCCGTCAAGCTGCAAACCTACCGCCCGGATACCATCACCCTCAAAAGTGATCGACCGGAATTTCAGATCCACGGCGGTTTGTGGGATGGCCACAGCCTCTATGACCTTTATGAGTGGGCGCACACTCCCTGGGAGTGGCACCAGGCGCTGTTTGCCAAAGGGCGCGAGCTGGGGCTGACGGTCTTTAGCAGCCCGTTCGATTTCAGTGCGGTGGACTTGCTTGAATCACTGGACTGCCCGGCCTACAAAATCGCCTCCTTCGAGCTGGTGGATCTGCCCCTCATTCGCTATACCGCCCAGACCGGCAAGCCGCTTATCATGTCCACCGGCATGGCGGACGAGGCCGAGATCGCCGCCGCGGTCGAGATGGCACTCAAGCACGGCAACGGCCAGCTGGCGCTGCTGCACTGCGTCAGCGGCTATCCGGCGCCGGCGGCCGAATATAACCTGCGTACCATCCCCATGTTGCGCCAGCGCTTCGGGGTCGAGGTGGGGCTCTCCGATCACACCCTGGGGTCGGCCACAGCCATCGCCGCTACCGCGCTCGGGGCCACCCTTATCGAGAAACACTTCACCCTGGCCCGCGCCGACGGCGGGCCGGATTGCGCCTTCTCAATGGAACCGGCCGAACTCACCGAGCTGGTAACCTCGGTCAATACCGCCCATGCCGCCCTCGGAGTGGCCGATTACCATCTCACAGCCAGTGAACAGGGTAACCGCGCTTTTCGCCGCTCCCTCTATCTGGTCAAGGAGATGGCAGCTGGCGAGGTGCTCACCGCAGAGCACATCAAATCGGTGCGCCCCGCCCTCGGCCTGCCCCCGGCCGATTACGATCGGCTCATCGGCAAGCAGGTCAACCGCGACATGGCAGCCAATCAGCCTCTCAACTGGGATTGGATTGCACAAGATGAATGAAGATCTGCTGCGCCATCATCTGGCGATAATCGAACAGCGTTGGCCACAGCTTGCTGCCCACCTCACGGTGACACAGCTGGGCGATCTGCAGGTGGAGTTGTGTGAAGGCCTCAGCAGCACACTGCTGGTCAATGGCATCCAGCTCACCAGCCGGCACGATCGGGTGAAGGAGGCCGAACTGCAAGCGGCAACTCTTCCCGATGTACCCGTGCTGCACCTTTATGGCACCGGACTCGGCGATCTGCAGAAGGTGTTGCTGACACGCCCCCGGTTAGAAACCCTCCATGTCCATATCATGCACCACAATCTCTTCACTCTGGTGCTGGCCTTGCTCGAGCACGACGAGTGGCTGCAAGACCCCCGGGTAGAGCTGAGCCTCGCGGCCGATGAACAGGAGATTGTCCTCCCCTTCTTCGCCCTCCCCAGCGAACTGGAGCTGGCCGAAGATGCGGCCTGCCGCATTCGTGGTCGACTGGTGAGCGAAGTGATGGCGACTTACACCAAGCAACGCTTCGTCCCGGACTTGCCGCGCATTACCGGGCGACTGACCGAGAATCTTCCACTTGTGGGTGAAGATGGCGATGTTGCCACGCTTTTTGGCTCACACCCGGATGCTACTGCACTGGTCATCGCCAGCGGTCCCAGCCTGCAACACCACCTCCCTCGCCTTGCAGGCTTGTTGCAGCAACATCCCGAGTGGAAGGTACTCTGTGTCGATACTGCGCTCGCCCCTCTGCGACAATACGGCATCAGTGTGGATCTGGTCGTAACTATCGACGACGCTCTGACTCCGGATCGACTGGCAAGCCAAGGGCTCACTTCGGTTCCTCTGGTATATGCCCCCATGGTGCCCCATGAGACGCTTGCAAGTTGGCAAGGGCCGCGTTTTACCGCCTACTCCATCAGCCCCGTGTATGAGCAACTTCGTCACACTCATCCCAAAGGGTTACTCCATCAAGGAGGCAGCGTGATCCATCCCACCGTCGATCTCGCCGTCAAGATGGGTTGTAGAGAGATCATTCTGCTCGGCTGTGACTTCGCCTTCCCCGGTGGCCAGACCCATACCGGCTGGGATGATGGTGCTTTGGGTCCTGTTGCCAGCCAGGCCCTCAGCTGGGTACTGGATGGCCATGGTCAGCGCGTCAGCACCAACCCCAATTTCACCACCTATCAGATCGAGCTTGAGCGCTATATGGCAAGCCACCCGGAAGTCAAATTCTGGAACAGCAGCCGCGACGGTGCGGCCCTGCTCGGTTGTGACTATCATCCGGAGCTGATGCCATGACCATCACAGAGCAGTGCATTGCACTGGCACACCATTTTCGCCTTGGCCTTCATGTTGAAAGTGCGCTGCAGCTACCGGCTCTGGTAGAGCAGGCATTGCATGCTCTACCTCCGGAGCACCAAGGCGATGCCGTGACCATAGTGAGTGCCCTGCTGGCTTGCCAGGAGCGCCATGACTGGTTGGGATTGGCAGACTGGCTTGAAGTTGAGTTCGCGACTCTTCTTACAACGCCAGAAAAATAATAATGCTGAGCGGGTGAAACGAAAGGAATTTCATATGCGAGCATGATAAAAAACTTGCTCGCAGTAACACCCCAAACGCATGTCACGTTTGGGGCCACAGTTTCTAAATGATAGCTGATAAGTGATTTAGAACACCACATGTATAACGTGACAATAGATACACGTTATAACACACCACTACTTAAATATATTGAGACCTATAAAATAGGCTGTATCATGTCGTTCCAATGCTCCAGCATAAATATGTTTGGCATCAGTAAAAAACCGCTCCAATATAGTGATTGTAGAGTTTAACTTTTCTGTCAGCACATCATCAGAGTCATTGATATGAGCCATCATCAAACTGATGATATTGGCATAAAAATAATTTATTGATCCTATCAACACACGGTAAAGATGACTATCACGACTCATGAACAAATACAGCAGATAATCATGATGGCGTTGCATCATCGATTGAATTGCGTTGTGTTCACGAGGAACTGCTTTCCAATCATCAAGCAGTTTATTAACTACATCATTAAAAAACGGCACGTTAATGGCAGATTGGAAATCAATACTGGCTACATTAAATGGTTTGAAACAACGTGACAGCAAATCATCAATGAAGGCTCGCTTATTAAAATCTGGCCAAGTGGGGTTGATATGCTCAACCCGACGAGGTTCGGCACCAGCAACATAAGCACCATCACTACTATTGACACAACGTATTTCAGGATTATTTTCCAAAACCTGAGCCATATTGTGAATAGAGAGACCAAATAAATGATTGATACGGACTTCACCACCAAAGTTACCACGAGCTGGAAATGTCTCGTTCAGATCCTGATGGTATTTTGCCTCCTGCTTTTCATTATAATACAGGCTCAAACTAGAATGATGCTTATCAGCAAACTTATACCCATTGTCAATCCCAAACAGATAGATATCCTTAAAGCCAAGCAACGCTGCGTAATTAAGACCGGTATTCCCAACAAATGGATTAGAGTATTCAATTGAATCAAATTCAAACTGCTTACCAAAGTGAGTGGTCAGCAGTTTATACATGGGCTCATTGGGTTTAAATGCCAACCCGGTTTTGCGGAAAAATGTCTTGCACTCAGGATGAATCACATCCACGCTTAAAAAAACACTATCCTTGAGAAACTCCCCTGCATCCAAAATATGCAAAAAATCTGCTGAACTTTTGGTACGCTCAACAGCAACATAAATATCTGGCTTGATTCCAGCTTTATAAAGTGCACTGACTGCAGTGCCACAGGCAATGATAATAGCCTGACGTTGATGATCTCGAATAAAATCAATGCTCTGATCTAACGATGGCCCGTTTCCAACAACAAATACAGGTATAGTCTCAGATGAAGACGTATCACGTTGGCGCAGAAGAAATGGTGTGCCATCTTGCAGATGACTATGGCTATGAGCTAGAGCAAAGACATTATCATCAAAAAAACCCCAACCCGTACGCAGCAGATAGAACTCATTTTCAACCTGGTTAATAAGCGAATGCAACTTTGGCGAATGATAATGGCAGAATGAAAAATATGCTGCAGACCAGAATGCCCCTTTACGATGAAGCGCTTCCATCATATCGGCTGCTAATAATTTTTCGTCAACTCCTATAAATAAATGCAAGCTTAATGACTCTTGCTCCATATAATCCAGCAAAGAGCACCAATCAAAACAATATAAAGATGCATAAAACATATCAAGATCTGGTTCAAAGGCGAACAAATTCTTGACTTTGCATCGCTCGTATAAATAGCCCAGTTGATAACCCAAACCTATTCCATACATCAAGGATAATGGGATATCCATTGATAGTGCACTCTTGAGTGATAACCCTTCGAGCGTTGATTGTTGTTTAAGCTTGGATATTTCGTTGTTATATTTTATATGTATTTGGTCATCAAAATACCATTGTGGTGCAAAATCAATACATTGCAAAATACTTTGTTCAATTACTTCATTAATTTGTGATTCAGCATCTGCGAATGGATCGTCACCGTATAACGAAACTTGCTCATCAAGCCACAATATATTAGGGATACCATTTTCATTGCAAAAAAAACGGAATGGCCGTACTGGTTGATATGATTCAAAAAAATCATATATACTTGGCATGAATTTTTTAAAGGCATCCATGTTCATTGCAAAACGAACAGGCAATACCTCCAACATAGCAATTTCCTGTTGCTTTTGCCTCTCAAGGCGCACAAGTTCACTCTCGATATTTGTAATTTCTTGTTTAATATCCATGTATGCCTAACCTGCGTTCAGCTTGTACATATCAGATGCTCGACCTGCTTTTGAAAATTTCCACAAAGCTGCTTCTGTCTGATTCTTTGCATGTTCTATCAGCTCATGTAGGGTTTGAAACTGCACCAATGCTTGTTGGTGATCCATGTCAAGAACCACATGTGGAGGGATATTCTGGAAAACAGCATCAAGGAGAATGAGATAATGGTCGATCAACTGTTCAGCCGTTTGCACATCCTCCTGTTCGAACAAGGTCAGTAACTCTTGACCTGCTGCGATTAATTCTGGCAAACGGTTATTGCTCATTCGGTTCCGCCCACTTTTTGTTGAGCCAAGGCCTTATCTCGCTCCTCGACAGGAATAGCATCCCAACCGCTTTTAACTGTCAGCATCAGATTCATAACCTCATCGACAGCTGTGATATCCATATCACGGCTGGCATCCATCATCCTAGCTTTCATGTAGTCATAAAGCGCAGAAAGGTCTTCGGGAACCTTACCATAAGAGAGATCAAGTGAATCTTGCAGCCCGTTGATAATGGCCATTGCTTTAGAGATAGACTGGGATTTTTGCTCAAAATCTCGACGTTCGATAGCACCACGAGCCTGAGCCAAGCGCTCCAGGCAACCTTGCATCAAAAGTTGAATCACGCGGTAAGGATCGGCTACTGCCAATTCGGATTGCAGATTCTGGGTGGTATAGGCCTTTATATTTTTATGATACATATGAAACACCACTCATGACTTCACATTAACTATTGTTTGTATTTAGCATACTTAAATATGAGGCAGATTTATTCATCTTGGCCAACATAGCATCCAGACTTCCGTAACGGGCCCGCAAGGTCTCTTCATACTTGGTCAGCTGAGTGGCAACATCTGACTCCTTACGACCCACTTCGCGCAGATCGGAATTCAAAGAGTCTTCCCGTTTCGCCAACAAACCACCGGTCTTGGAGTAGGTTTCCAGCTGGCTGGCCAGCTGACCGGCGATCCCATCCTTACCGCCAAAAACTGCCACTACCTGATCGAAATTCTTGTCGATGGCCTCGTTGAACTTGGTATCGTCGATAGACAATACCCCTTTGTTATCCATCTTTATGCCCATCTGAAAAATCGTTTTATAAGTAGAGGAGTTTTTCGAAGGCTCGGTGATGATGCCATTCATCATATTGACTACGGCACGCGTCGTTGCATCGCCCGCCAGAGCCCCACCATCATTCTTGCTCTTCCCTTCAACGATCGTATTACGCTTGCCGAGCTCATTGCTCTTCTTCACCAGCGCGTTGTAACCGTCGACAAAGCCTTTGACCATGTCCTTTATGCCAGCCTTGTCGGTGGTCACGTCAACCTTGTTAGAGCTGTAGGTCTTGACCGGATTACCGCTGGCATCGGTAGAGGTTGTGCTATCCGACTCCCGCAACACGGTCAGTTTAAGTCCGACAATGGTGCCATCGAAGGTATTGGATGAACTGGTCAGAGTATTTCCATCAACGGTGATCTTGGCATCTTGAGCATCTTGGCGCTTGGTCAGTTTGGATACGAGATTATCGGTCAGGTCGGTAGTACTGCCAGTGATCTGCAGATCCTTGCCGCTGCCGCTTACCCCGGAATCGATCATCAGCTTGGATTTACCATCGGAGGTATTGACTATATTGACGCTCAAACCGAAATTGTCGGCGTCATTGTTGATGCGTTTACGGATGGACTGTAGTGAATCCCCTGCTTTCACATCGACATCGAAGGTCTTGTCACCAGCCTTGAAGGTCAGCTTCCCATCCTCAGTGATAAGGGGAGTCGTCGATGAGTCGAAAGTACCGTCAAATTTACTGGTCTTCGCCAATTGTTCGACGCTGATATCATATTGCCCGTTGGAAGCCCCCGCCTTGCTCTCCACCTTGAGAACGGGTTTGTCCTTGTCTTGGGTAATATTAATCGAGCGTTTGTTGAACGCATCATCTTTGGACATGGCCTGAAGTGTCGTCACAAACGAGGCGATGGCCGACTTCAACTGTCCAACCCCGGAGAGAGTGATCTGGGCATTGGTCTTTTTGGTGGTGATGGGCTGCATCAGTTGCGCCTTCTTGGCATTGACGCTCGCGGCAATGACAGACTCCAAGTCCAGCTGTGAACCCGCACCAGCAGACGTAATCGTGGCCATTCTCACTCTCCTCGTAAAACTTGCGTATTAAATCTCTTTATCAAGCAATAATCCGACTCTTGAGCCACCACCTATAACATCAACTTCACGCAGATCCTTGAGCCGCTTGCTGATAGCCAGCAACTCTTCACTTGGGATCTGGCGGATCATTGACTTGGTATTGGCGTCCATCACCTTGATAACAACTTGCTCGAGATCCTTTTCGACGCTGAAGTTGACGGTCCATCCCTGCAACTTGCTGAACTCCTGCAAGTTTTGTACCTCTTTTTCAATATCCTTATCTGAGACATCGGATTTGCGAACCTTCTCTTTGGCTCGCTCCTCTTGTTGTTTTTCCACATCCTGTGTCATCACCCGCTGCTCTTCCGCCATGCCAGATAGCACTTGAGCGGCCGATTGGCCGCTCTTGCTACTTGACTGAAGAGAAGAAGGAGTGACCGATGAGGGAATTCCAATGTCATTGGCCATATCGTCGCTCCTTTTCTATCTCATCACTACCCGTTAACCCAACAGGGACAGCGCAGATTGCGGTCTTTGGTTAGCTTGCGCCAGGATACTTGAAGCAGCCTGCTGCAGGATGTTCTGCTTGGTCAGGTTGGCGGTTTCTGTCGCAAAGTCCGCATCACGAATACGCGAACGTGCTGCACTCAAGTTCTCGGACACGTTGGACTGGTTGCGAATGGTCGAGTCGAAACGGTTCTGGACCGCACCAAGCTCTGCACGTTTGCTATCAACCGCCTTGATCATGTAGTCGAGGTTGGCCATAGCAGACTGGGCACCACTGGCTGTTTTGATACTGTTCATGTTGGCAACAGTTACAGCAGTTGTCGCAGCGGTTACCTTGTACGGCTCTTTACTACCAGTAGAACCGGCGGCGATGGTGGCACTGCCTTTTGATGCGCCAGCAATACCGCTAATGGTAAAGGCACTGGTCATCTTGAAGGTAATGGTCTGGGTAGCATCCGCACCGACCTGGAATGAGCCCTTATATTTACCGTCCAGCAACTTCTGACCACCGAACGTGGTATCACTGGAGATGCGATCGATCTCGGTTGTCAGTTGATCGTACTCTTGCTGCAATGCAACGCGGTCATCCGTATTGTTGGAACCGTTGGCTGATTGCTGCGCCAGAGTCCGCATCCGCTGCAACATGGAGGTTATTTCATCCATGGCCCCTTCTGCGGTCTGGGCTACAGAAATACCATCGTTTGCGTTGCGATTACCCTGGTTCAAGCCGTTAACCTGTGAAGTCAAACGGTTGGAGATCTGCAAGCCAGCAGCATCGTCTTTGGCGGTGTTGATGCGAAGACCGGATGCCAATCTGGTATAGGAGGTATCCAGAGACTTGTTGGTATTCATCAAGTTACGCTGGGCGTTCAATGATGAAATGTTGGTGTTGATATACATGGCCATAAAATATTCTCCCGAAGAACATGCGACTGCAGGTTGCGTCGTCTAAACAACACGACGTCCCACCGTTTGAAGAGCAGGTTGAACATGCCTGTCTCTTCAGGCGGGTGTCTGTTTGAACGAACAGGCCACCCGCAGTAGTGCAAACGTTGGATTCCGAACACCCCTCGATTGCTTCACTTTATTTAACGGCAGCGCAGATACAAGCTTTAGGAAAATTGTTGCCTAAAGCGGCAAGTTTTCTCCGGCAAGCGGCAACAGAACATGAATTGAGCAGCATCACCATGCAAATCACCGCTGATGATGACCTCGTTTACGGGATAAGATGCGTTGGCACGATTCATGCTTTGAACTGACAGAGTGACGTCAATTTGGCGACACAATAAAAAGAGGCCGGTAAACCGGCCTAAAGATGAGCATATGCTCAGGAGAATATGACCAAGCGTGACAGAACTGAACAGCTGGACAACACTTGGCATTACTAGTAGAGATTATATCTCTCCCGATAGAACAGAGTGCGACCCGAACACCCCTTTGTTCCATCTCTTGACCAGGGCGGCCTGAACAACCGCCCTGTTTTCTTTTGTTAGCCTTGCAACAGTGACAGTGCAGACTGCGGGCGCTGGTTTGCCTGAGACAGAATGGTCGATGCGGCTTGCTGCAGAATGTTCTGCTTGGTCAGGTTGGCGGTCTCGGTCGCGAAATCTGCATCGCGGATCCGTGAACGCGCAGCACTGACGTTTTCAGAGACGTTCGCCTGGTTGCGAATGGTTGAATCAAACCGGTTCTGCACTGCACCCAATTCCGCTCGCTTGCTGTCTACAACTTTAATCATGTAGTCGAGGTTGGCCATAGCAGACTGGGCCGAACTCGCCAACTTGATGCTATTCATGTTTGCCACAGTCACTGCGCTGGTTGAGGCCGTTACTTTGAAAGGCTCTTTGCTACCAGTTGAACCGGCAGAGATTGTTGCATTGCCCTTGGCAGCCGAAGCCATACCTGCGATGGTAAACGCAGTGGTCATTCTGAAAGTAATGGTTTGAGCCGCATCGGCACCAACCTGGAAAGAGCCGACATAACCACCGTTAAGCAGTTGCTTACCACCGAATGTGGTATCTTTTGCCACACGATCAATTTCGGTCATCAGCTGGTCATACTCTTGCTGCAACGCGGTACGGTCATCAGTGTTGTTGGAGCCGTTGGCTGATTGTTGAGCCAGGGTACGCATACGCTGCAGCATGGAGGTCACCTCATCCATTGCACCTTCCGCAGTTTGCGCTACCGAAATACCATCGTTGGCGTTGCGGTTACCCTGATTCAAACCGTTCACCTGAGACGTCAAACGGTTGGCGATTTGCAGACCCGCGGCATCATCTTTGGCGCTGTTGATACGCAAGCCGGATGCCAGTCGAGTGTAGGAAGTATCCAGTGATTTGGTCGTATTCATCAGGTTACGCTGCGCGTTGAGCGATGAAACGTTAGTGTTGATATAAAGGCCCATGACTATTCTCCTAAGCTATTAAATTTACTCTTCTATTCGCTCAGGCTTTATTATTTTCCGTGCCCGATGCGTCTTATTTAACGGCTCGTTTTTGGATGTCTTTAGCATTTTTTTCAACGCTTCATCGCATTAACGCCGCTTACCTTATATATCGGCGGGTCGGGGGGATACTTAAGGAAAAAATCGGGCCAAAACCAGTGACAAACTCAACATTCTGAAGCTCGCCAACGGCAGGGGGCAAACGAGACACTACCGTTCGTGCTGCGAGAAAAAATCCGTCCCGACTCTCAATTTTGTCGAGCACTGTTGGCGATTGGACTCACCAGCCCCTAAAATCGCGGCCCCATCAACAATTTGGCGTGAGTTGTTCTCCATGCAGACACTGGTTGAGCAGATTGTTTACATCAGCGACATGTTTGGTACTGCGGTATTCGCGTTTTCAGGGGTATTGGTGGCTGGCCGACTCAGAATGGACGGGTTTGGCGTCATGGTTTTGGCGGCGGTCACTGCCATCGGCGGCGGCACCATCCGTGACATGATCCTGGGAGCCACCCCTGTATTCTGGGTGCGCGACCCGCTCTATATCTGGGTGGTCATCGCGACGGCGCTGATCGGTATGTGGATGGTCAAACTGCCCCGCAGGATGCCCTGGTATGTACTGCCGGTGGCGGATGCCTTCGGACTGGCCCTCTTTACCGTTATCGGTGCCCAGAAGGCCCTCAACTTCGGCACCCCGGGGCTGATTGCCGTGATCATGGGCACCATGACCGGGGTAGCCGGTGGCATGATCCGCGATGTACTGGCGCGGGAGGTCCCCATGGTGCTGCAAAAAGAGATCTATGCCACCGCCTGTATCCTCGGCGGCATTCTCTACACGCTGGCACTGGAGGCCGATATGGATCGGGTCACCGCCATGCTTATCTGCATGAGCGCCGTATTTGGCCTGCGGGTAGCTGCTATCTACTGGCATCTTTCGCTACCGACCTTCTCCCTGCAACGCAATTGAGAGCAGGCCCACAGCGTCATCATGTCGCTGTGGGCCACGCGTTGAACCAAATAGGCTTTTCTGTTGTCATAGAAGCAGTCGTTGTTAGCCGGAACTTCTCATGCGCAAAATCGGTATGCTTACCACCCTTATCCTGGCGAACGTGACGGCAGCCCACGCCGAAGCACAAGTGGTATTTGGACGACTGGCCTCGGCGCCGGTGCAGCAGTTCAACCAGCAGATACGCCAGGCAAGCCATCAACAGCAAAACTGGGTTAATGACTACCGTGAGGTAGCTTTACGATTCGTCGGTCATGGTGACATACCCAGCCGCATCCATGCCCAGCAGCTGGACAATGATCTGGTGCTCTCGGTCGCCCTCGACGGCAGCAAGAGCGACATGATCTACATCCTGACCCTCTATCGCAGCAACAACCTGTGGCAGATGCGGGAGGCGGAAATGGGCTGGCGTTGTCAGGGGCAAGACTCCTTCACTCCGGTTCCCTGTCCCTGATAGTCAGGGCTCACTCTGTGAAATAAAAAAATCCGGCACATTGGCCGGATTTTTTTATTGAAGGTAAAAACACGCTTACGGGCGGTACACCTTGACGTTGTCAAAGCCCTTCTCTTTCAGATAGAGCGCCTGCAGCTTGCTCATCACACCGCGATCGCAGTAGAGCAGGTAGGTCTTCTCTTTGGGCAGATCGCCAAAGGCGGTGGCCAGCTTGAAGAAGGGGATATGCAGTACTTCACGACCTTCCACCACCAGCGGCTTCTCGTCGTGTTCGTCGGCAGAGCGGATATCCAGGATCACCTCGTCAGCGCCCAGCACCTGAGTCGTTTCCACCTCTTGCACTTCAGCGGCAGTCTCTTCACCGATACGGCGGATATCGAGGTAACGGGCCTCGGAGACCACCTTGTCCAGAATGGCGAAGTCGAAGTTGCCCTCTTCCTCTTCAATGCGCGCCAGATCAGCCTTCACTGTCGGCTTTTTGGAGATGACGCCGCAATATTCCGGCATGGTCTCGGCAAACTCCAGGGTGCCGATACGGCGGGCTTCACTGATGATATCCGGCTTGTCCCAAGTAATGAGCGGGCGCAGGATCACCTTGTCGGTCACCCGGTCGATCACGTTCAGGTTGGTGAGAGTCTGGCTGGATACCTGGCCCACACACTCACCGGTCACCAGCGCCGGGATCTGGAACTCATCGGCCACCTTGGCGGCAGCACGCATCATCATCCGCTTGAGCACCACGCCCATCTGACCGTTGTCGATCTTCTCGAGGATCTCGGCAACCACCGGCTCGAAGTCCACAGCGGTGAAACGTACCCGGTGGGAGGAGCCGAAACGGTTCCACAGGTGGTAGGCCACCTGCTTGACGCCGATCTCGTGGGCCGCACCGCCCAGATTGAAGAAGCAGTAGTGCACCCGGCAGCCGCGCTTGATGAACTGGAACGAAGCCACACCGGAGTCAAAACCGCCGGAGAGCAGACTCAGCACATCTTCCTGGGTCGCGATGGGCATGCCGCTCAAGCCCTGATGGATGGCGCTGACGATAAAGAGCTCCTCACCGTCGATCTCGAGGTTGATCTTCACATCCGGGTTCTTGAGGCGCACACCATTGCTTTCGCAGTGCTGATTCAATCCACCGCCCACGTAACGCTCAACCTCGAGGGAGGAGAACTCATGCTTGCCGTGGCGCTTGGCGCGCACGCAGAAGGTTTTGCCCTTGAGCTGGTCGCCCCATACGGCTTTCACCTGCTCGAAGATGTCGTGCAGATCGGTAAACTTGCTGGCTTGTACCTCGAGGAAGGCCTGAATGCCCGGAATACAGGCCAAAGCTTCGATAGCCTGCTCACGGAACTGGTCATTGCGGGAGCTCACAATCAGCTTGTCCCAATCCATCCGTACGCGGGCATCGTCGTCGAAGCGGCGCAGGACATTGCGGATATTGCCCTGCAGGATCTTGATAAAGCGCTGGCGAACCGACTTGCTCTTGATGGTGATTTCCGGGAACAGCTTGATAATGAACTTCATGGTAATGACTCGGGTGACCTTGATTTAAGGGCGCGAATTATATCAGAACTTTGTGGCCAGCGCCTACTGGATGAGCGTTTGCTCACATTACCCCACGCAGTGTTTGCCGTGCAGCGCTAATCTTGCGTATATTCCCGACCCTGCGCCTCGCCAGATTTTTGACAACAGACTGATCCGATGAAGACCTATATCTACTACCCCGGCATGGAGGTACGCGACGAGCTTTGGCTCAAATTTGCCTTGCTCTATCTGGAGCGGCTTGCCTTTGTCTTCACCGTCAGCGAAAAGAGCGGTCTCACCGCCCTGCTCGATACCCTTCAACAGCAGACCGATCTGCTGGCCGAGCGGCCCGATGCCGCCTTCTTTGCCGCCATTACCCCGCAACTGGAGAACCAGATAAGCGGCCTGGTGGCCCCCGATTTCGTCCGCCACAAGGTGTTTGGCAACAAGGAGCTGATTGGTCGCTGGCGTCAGGAGGCCAACCACGACTGCTTCTGCCCGGATCAGGCGGGGCTGGAGCGGCTGCACGGCTTTTGCCTTACTCACGGCTTTGCGACCCGGGATGAAGGGGGGATCAGAATGGCGCGGCGCTTTGCCAACCTGATCTCCATGCGCCTTGCCCGTGAGTGGGCACTCGCCAATGACGGGGCGCTCATTACCGATCACGACTATCTCGACCGCCTGCTCCATCTGCTCGAATCCCGCTACCACAATCGCGGCGGTCAGGATTGCTTCCACCTCGAAATCCCGTTGCAAGTGCCCACTCACCTGGCCGATATTCCGTTTGCAGAGCTGATTGCCCTGCGCGGGCGCAGCGGCTTTCGCCAACAGCTGGCCGAATTTCATCTGGCCATCGACAACCTGCTCACCATGCTGGGTAGCGGCTATGCCGACCCGGCGGCCCTGACCCGCTTTGAACAGGCTCAGCAAGGGCTCAATCAACTGCTCGGGCCCGAGACCCTCAGCATGCCACTCACCACCCTGGTCAGCACCAGCCTGCCCGCCGTAGCCATGCTCCACCAGTTAAAGGCGAGCCACCCCGAAAGCAACCTTATCTTCCATCCCATCAAGAAGAGCCACTTTCACCAGCGCAAGAGCCAGCACTTCTTCACCCGGCTCGGCCATCTGCGCCAACCGGGCTGAATGGGCGGAATGAAAAAGGGGTTGGCATTTGCCAACCCCTCTCGTTATCTGCGGCCTACCAATCATCACCACGATGATTGGCCCGCTCTTGCGCCTTCCTGCGCGCCTCCATCGCCCTGTCACGGCGGATATTGGAAGGGGTACAGGCAAACTGTTTCTGATAGCAACGCGCAAAACTCTCGGAAGCGGGTTCGAAAGGTGAATAGAACCCGGTACGTTCAGGAGAAACATGGTGATCACCATGATTGGTTGTGGCACAACCCGAACTCATCAGCACCAGCAAGGGACACAGAACACGCAGCAAAAGAGAACTCCCGATTGGATTTGAATGAACTCGTAATTATTCACAAATTAATTCATCCAATCAAATATTGATGCATTTCAAATGGTTAATTACATTCACCTCAATGGCTGTCGGCAAAACGATCAACGGGAGATGGTGCCGGCATCACTGTCAGGATGCACCACGCGAAACTCGATACGATCGCTGTTGCCCGCCTCGTCCACCACCACCAGCTGGTATCGACCCGCCTCGCTCAGCACCTGATCGCCATCCCAGCGCAGCCGCTGGCCGTTGAGAAACCAGGCCGGCTTGCCGACACCGCCCAGCACCTTGGGCTGCAACCGATAGCGCTGGCTGCGGATAAGGTTGTCCTCCCCCAGCGCCACGATGCGAATGGGGGCCTGCAGCTCGGCGCTCTGCCCCTCCCCTGCACAACTGCTGGCGAGCAGCGACTGCCGCCGCTCGCCGGGGGACCGCCAAGGCTCCAACGACAACGGCCAGAGTGCCCGAAAACCGGATTGTGCCGCATCGGGGCAACGGGTCAGCGTCGGCTTGCCTTCAGCAGTGAGTGCAACTTGCCGCAGCGGCGAGGGCCAGTCCATGGGATCCGGCAAGGTGGGAGGATCGCGCCCTTCCAGCAACCAGGCGCTCTGGCGCTGCAAACAGGCTTCAGGCAGGGTCGCGCTCATTTTGCGCCCCAGCGGCCAGCAGATCTCGGCCTCACTCACCGTGTTGGGTTGTGCCGGCAAGGGGCTGTTGTCAGCCAGCCGCGAGTAGACCGAGAGCAGCAGCGGCACCGCCGCGCTCTGGCCATAAAAACCGGGCATGGGGGTGCCGTCGGGGCGCCCAAGCCAGACGCCGATGGTCCAGCGACCGGAGACTCCCATCGCCCAGCTGTCGCGATAGCCGTAGCTGGTGCCGGTCTTCCAGGCCAGCCTGTTGACCCGGCCAGTCGCCTCGCTGGCAAAGGGCTGATCAGCCCGTCCCTGCGCGCTCAATATTTGCCAGATGATCCAGGCCGCGCCCGGACTCAGCAAGGGGCGCGACACCGCCTGCTGCCCCGCCAGCCAGACCGGCATCGCCACCTGCCCCTGCCGGGTCAGCGCGCTGTAGAGCGCCACCAGCTGCTCCAGCCGGATCCCCGCCGCCCCCAGCGCGATGGCAGGATTGGGTTTGTCGGAGAGCGCCAGCCGCACTCCGGCGTTGTCGAGGCGACTGACCAGTTTGTCGGGCCCGAGCGCCTCCAGCACCTGCACCGCCGGCACGTTGAGGGATTGCTGCAGTGCCTGAGCGAGCGTCACCGGCCCCTGAAAGGCGCCGGAAAAGTTGGCGGGTCTGTAATCCGAGCCCAGCCTCGGTGCATCGGAAAGCAAGGAGGCCGAGTGCACCAGCCCCTCATCCATCGCCAGACCGTAGATAAAGGGCTTGAGGGTCGAGCCGGGGGAGCGGATCGCCTGCACCATGTCCAGATAACCGTGACGGCGCAAATTGCCATACTCGGCGCTGCCCACATAGGCGCGCACCGCCATGGTTTTGTTATCTACCAAGAGCAACGCCGCTGAGGTCTGCTCAGGGAAGCGACGGATATAGCTCGCCACCCGCCCCTCCAGCCAGCGCTGCAGATCGCCGTCGATGGTGGTGTGAACCAGCGCCCCGGCCTGATTGTCCGCGGCGAGACGGGCAAAGAGCGGCGCCTCCATCGGCGTGAAGTGACCGCGAGCCAGCACCGGCTCGATGCGTCCCTCCAGCCACACCTGTTCGGGCCAGACGCCTTGCGCTACCAGTCGCTGCATCACCTTGTCACGGGCGGTGCGGGCCCGCTCGGGATGGCGGTCCGGCCGGTTGCGGCTGGGGGCCTGCGGCAACACCGCTAACAGCGCCGCCTCGGCATAGGTCAGCTTGGCGGCGCTCTTGCCAAGGTAGGCAAAACTTGCCGCCTGCACCCCCTCCAGATTGCCGCCAAACGGCGCCCGATTGAGGTAGACGGTGAGCAGGGTGCGCTTGTCATAGTGCCACTCCAGTTGCAGCGCACGCACCATCTGGCGCAGCTTGCCGGGCACGCTCCTGTGGTAGGGCTCGATAAGACGCGCCACCTGCATGGTAAGGGTCGAGCCGCCCGATACAGCCCGCCCATAGCGCAGCCACTGCCAGACCCCGCGCACCATGGCCACCGGATTGACCCCGGGATGACGCCAGAAGTAGCGATCCTCGTAGCCCAGCAGCGCCTCGATATAGCGGGGGGAGACCTGCTCCAGGGTCACGGGATAGCGCCACACGCCGCTGGTATCGGCAAAGGCGCGCAGCGGTCGCCCCTTCATGTCGAGCACCACCCGTGCGTAGGCAGGGTCGAGCGGTGGCGGCGGGAAGAGTCGATCCAGTGCCAGCAATGACAGGAGCAGTGCTACAACGCCCAGCACCGAGCAACGCAGCCAGCGTGGCAGGCGACCAAGCCAGCGCCAGCCAGCGTGGCCAGTGCGACCTAATTTCAGCCAGCCACGCTGGCAGAAAGTGAGCGGGCGAACCCGCTCAAGGGAGGGTTTGTTACTCAGAGATACGCACCTCGTGGATATCCTCACCCACAGCCCGCAGCTCGGGGCGGTACATATCCTCCACCTGGGTCGGCGGCACCTGATAGCGACCCGGCGTCACCGCCCGCATCAGGTAGACCAGTTGCTGGTTGCTCCCCTCGCTCAGATCCAGCGCCGCCGTGTAGCGGTCATCGCGAAACTCCTGATGCTTGAGATAGTCGTTCCACTCGCTCTGCCACGCCGGTTTCCCCTCAATGGAGAGCTCTTCCAGCTTGATGCTGTTGCCAAGGGCCGGGTTCTCCAGCTCGAAGCCAGCGGGCACCATCTCCACCAGCAGGGCATCGGGCACCGCCGATTCGCTACTGACGTTGAGCCGCACCACCACCAGATCGCCCACCTTCACCTTGGCGGGATCAAACGGCTGACCGTCGCTGTTGAACCAGCTGCGGGTCACGCTCATCCCCTTGCTGATCCGTGCCGGTGCCTGTTCGGGGTAACCTACCAGTGTGCGCTGTACATAGAGGGATCCCTTGCCCTCGTTGGTGACGGTGCTCGCGGCCAGTGCCTCGGGGGCACCCTGCTGCAGCGGAGCCGAACCGCTCAGGGATCCACTGCCAAGAGAGGAAGTTACCTTGGCCTGCCAGTCGGCGGCCGGATCGACGCGGGCGAGTCGCAGCAGGGCGAGCCGCTCCTGAGTGCTGAGCCACTGACGATGTGCCAGGGTATCGGCTACCTTGGCACTGAGGGCTGGCCAGCGCTCCGCAGCCAGCTTGTGCTGGCGCAGCAAGGAGAGCTCAAGGGCTTCATCGCGCAGCGGCGAGCCGTAATCCCCGAGATAGTCATCACCGCGCTCGGTCGCCAATGCCCGGCTGAGGGCCTTGGCGGCGTTCTGCTCATCCCCCATGGCCGAGAGTGCCAGCGAGAGGTGCAAGAGCGGCAAACCGGAGCGGGCGTGATCGGCCTGCTGCTCCCAGATAAGGCGCAGGGTAGCGAGCGGCGCCTTGCCCACCCGGGCCAGCACATAGGCGCTGTAAGCCTGATAGGCCAGCCGGCTGTGCTCGGGGGCACTGCTCCAGCGCTCGCCATACTGGCTGTCGGTGAGATAGCTCTGCAGCCGGTTCAGCGCCTGATTGAGCATCGCCTCCGGCACTGCATCGCCCGCCTCCTTGCGCGCCAGCAGGTAGTCGACGGCATAGGCGGTGAGCCACTGCTCCTCGTCGGAGCGACCATCCCACAGGCCAAAGCCGCCGCTGGGCAGTTGCAACCGCTGCAACCGTTGCAGCAGGGCGCGTTGCACATCCGCCTCACTCGCCGCTTTCTTGCCCTCTGCGGGTTTGCTCCAGGCGGCCCGCTCATCGGCCGTGGTCAGCAAGTAAGGCCAGGCACGGGACAGGGTCTGCTCCAGACAGGCATAGGGGTAATAGGCCAGCGCCTGCCACTGGGCTGCCGGATCCCAGGGGGGAGTGCCGGAGAGGCTGAGCAGCCCCTGCAGGTTGGCGCGATCCAGCCCGGCCAGCTCAGCTGGCGCAAAGCTCATCTGCTGGCCGGGAGCCAGCATCTGGTAACGCTGGCGAGTCTCGGCCGGCCAGGGGGAGCGCAGCGGCAGAGTCCAGTCGCGGCTGATGGCAAAATCCTTGCCGCTGGCAGCCAACTGCAGGCTTGCCACGCCGCTCGCCCCGGTAACGGTGAGCGGCAGGGTCAGCCACTGCTCCTCGCCATTTTTAAGGGAAAGGGTGCCGGGCAGCTCACCGTTTGCTTTCAGCCCGCCATTGAGGGTCCAGGCAAGGGAGAGGGTCTGATCCTCGCCGCTCATGTTGCGCAGCTGCACCAGCGCCCGGGTCTCATCCCCTCTGGCGCCAAAGCGCGGCCAGCCAATCTCGGCCACCAAGGGCGCCACCACCTTGACGGCGCGCTCGGCCTCCCCGACTTGCTGTTCGTTCCAGGCCAGCGCCATCAGCGCCAACTCGCCATTGAAGTTGGGCAGATCGAGCGGGATCACCGCCTTGCCCTGCTCGTCAAAACTCACCTCGCCGCTCCAGAGTGCAGCTATCTCGACCCGGCTCTCCAGCGCGCCGCCCTTTTTCAGCGGCGCCCGATCGCCCCCATAGTTGAGGCGGGCCAGCTTGCCATCCTGCGGCGGGATCACCTGGCCGTAGTTGTCGAACAAATCTTGGGCGAAGCGCTTGCGGCCAAAGAAGATCTCGAACGGGTCGAGGGGTTGATAATCGCTGATATTGAGCACGCCCCGATCCACCGCCGCCAGTACCACACGGCCTTGGCTATTGGGGGTGGAGGTTGCGGTCACTTCCAGCCGGGTAAGCGGCACCGCTTTATCCGGTGCGCTCAGGGTAAGCGGCAGACGACGCGCTTCCCGATCCAGGGTGAGCGGCACCAGTCCGACCGAGCGCAGGCTCTGCACACTCTTTTGGCTCACCGGCTTTGAGTCGCTGTCTGGCGCGGCGATCTGGGCCGAGATATGCAGATCGTGACGCTGCCACTCGGGGCTGATCGAGATCTCGAACTCGCCGCGGGCATCCTTGAGCTCGATGCGCTGCCACCAGCGCAGGCCGTCGCCATCTTCCACCAGCAGCAAGCCCTTGCCGGGTCGCGGCGCCACCACTGTCACTTTAGCCTTGTCACCCGCCTGATAGGCGCGCTTGTCGAGGGTGATGGCAATCTTGTCGGGCCGCGCCTGCTCGCCACCGCCGCCCCAGGCGTAACTGCCGATCTCCACCCGCAGGCTCGATTGATGGCCCTGACTGTTCTCCACCTCCAACCGATACCAGCCCGCCGCCAGTTGCAGCGTGAGCGGGGTCGGCCCCTTGCCATCCAGCTGCAGGGTCTGCTCCTGCTCCAGATAGGGCTGGCTGTTGAACTCGTACTTCCACCCCTCGCCATCGGCGTAGTGCCAGTAGTAGTCGCGGTACTCGTTGATAAGGCGCACCTTCACCGCCCCCGCCACCGGTTGGCCTTGCTCATCGAGGTTGAGGATCTGGAAGGGGAGCGGCTTGCCCCCTTCCACACGATCGGCCACGAAGTCGGCCTTGAGCGCCGGCCACTGACTGCCCGCGGGCCAGCCATACTGGGTGCGGCTGCGATTGACGGCGCGGCCACCGGGCTCGGCGAGCGACACCCGATAGGCCACCTCCAGCGGCCCGAGGGTTAGCACCCCATCGAGCTCATCAGTAAGCGAAAAAGTCCCCTGCCCCTGCGCATCGAGGGTGAGATTGAGGGGCTCGAGATCCTTGGCCTGCTCGGCGAGCAGCACATCCCCCAAAGTGAACTCCTGCCATTGGGTGAAAGGCATGGTAGCGCGGCTGATTTTTACCTCCGCCTTGGCCTTGGTTGCGCTCGCAGGGGCGCCGTAGAGATAGTCCCCTTGCAGCGGCAAAGTGAGAGCGGCGTCCAGATCCGTGACTTCCCCATCCGGCCCCTTGCCAAGCTGCAGTTTCAGCCGCTCCGGCAGAAACTCCTCCACCAGAAAAGGCCACTCGAAACGACTGCCGGCGGCGGTCTTGAGGTTGATGGTCCAGCGCCCGAGCGGTGCATCGTCCGGCAAACGCAGGCCGTAGTGGGCGGCGCCAAGATTGTCCGGCAGCAGCCGCTTCTGTTCGAGCAGCTGACCATCAGGCTGTTTCACCTCCAGTTCCACCGCCATCCCCGGCAGCAGCTGGCCATCCTGCCCCTTGAGCAGGATCTGACTGTCGAGCCGCTCGCCGGGACGATAGAGATCGCGCCCGCTGAACAGATACAACTGCTGGGCCTGCCAGGGCTGGGTGCCGAGATCGAAGGTGGAGAGATCGAGCGCCGCCCCATCGAGGCGCAGCACCGCCAGATGCTTGCCCTGTTCGGCCAGCAGCAGGCGAGCCCCCTGTACCTGGTCAAAGCGCCGGTGACCACGGTTGTCGGTCTGTTGCACCTGCAGCCGGTTGCCCTTCTCATCGAGCAGGGAGAGCTGCACATCCTTGAGCGGGTCAGCGCTGGCCAGGGAGCTCACGAACACCTCCAGCAGATCGCGGTAACGGCGGGCGCTGAGCCCCATGTCGCTCACCGCAAAATAGGTGGTCTCCTTGCGCCAATCGTAGTTGCCAAGGGGGGACATTACCGCAAAGTAGACGCCAGCCTCAGCCAGCTGCGGCTCTTTCACATTAATGAGGCGGGTCTCGCGCCGGTTGGCATCGAGCTCCAGCGCATAGCGGCCGCTGAACACCCGCTTGGCCCGCTTGGTGATCTGCTCAAGCTCCCAGTTACCCATGCCGGCACCGGGGCGATATTCCGCCAGAAAACGGGGCAGATATTCCGCGTCGACCCGAAAGAAATCGATATTGACCTCATCCACGTTGACCGCGCTGATGGGCAAGCGAAGTTCCTGACGCAGCGGCAATACCATGCCACTGGCGGTAAAGGAGGCCCCCGCCTCCAGCGGGCGAGTCTTGAGGGTCCAGCTCTGGGGGGATGGGCCCAGCCCCGCCTTGAGGCTCACTTCATAGCTTTTATCGGGTTGAACGTTCGGAAAATAGAGGGTGCGACCATCGTCGGCGAGGATCCACTCCCCCTGCACCTGCTTGCCCCCCTCGCTGACCGAAAGCCAGCTCTGCCAGTTTGCCTTGGGCGCCAAGGAGCCGGAGAAGACCAGCGCCAGTGCCGGCGCATCGCGATATTGACGGGCATTGGCCTGCACTACAGAAGTTGGCACCCCGGCCTCCTGCTGCGCTGTGGATTCTGTGGTCGGTACTTGGCTGGTGGGCTTGTCAGGGCCGCAGCCAGACAGCAAACCGACCACCCCGCAAAGCAGCAGGGTTGACCAGCGGCGGTGCAGAGCGCCGGTTCCAACGGTAGAGCGGTGAAAAGCAGAGGGAGAGTCGAAGAGGCGCATAGGTTCCATCCCGAGTTGGAGCGCTGCAAACACAGCGTGGCTGGAAACAGGATAAGGCATCCTGCTCACCCGACACAAAGCTCATTACCCGAATGGGCACAATTCCGCCCCCCTGCAGCACGAGAACCCCCTTGCCGACTGATCCAGTGCGGCAAGGGTTGTCATCTAGTCGTGGCTGGTCTCGTTTTTCGCTCCGCCTTTGAACCAGCGAAACAGGATGGCCATGACGGCCGCCAGAAACAGCACCAGCGAGGTAATCAGCAGGGCCCGGGTCAACAGTTCGCTGTGGTGGAGGAAGAAGGGGGTATTCATCGCCAGCTTGCCCACCAAACTGAGGCAGAGCGCCCACATAAAGGCACTGGCAAAGCTGGCCACGCACATCCGCAGCACGCTCAGGCGGCCAATCCCCATCAGCATGGGGGTCAGTACCCGCACGAACGGGATAAAACGGGAGGAGAACATCGCCAGAAAACCGTACTTTTTCAGCAGCCGGGTCGCCTTGGGCAGGCTGTCGGGAGGCAACATCCGCTCGATATGATCCATAAAGCGGGTGCGCTGCAGGGCCCGTCCCTGCCAGTAGGCGAGCACAGAACCTATGCCAGCAGCCAACGGCAGATAGACAAGAGTCACTTCAGGGCCAAACACCCCCATGCCAACCAACCCACCGGCCAGCAGTACCAGGCTGTCCCCCGGCAGGGGCAGGAAGACGAATGCGGACTCCAGCAGCAGTACCAGCATCAGGCAACTGATCAGCAGGGGTACCGCCTGCATCTGAACCAGGGCGTCAAAATCCTGATGCCAAATGGCCATCAGCATATCCAGCATGTCACTCTCCCTACTACACGGTTCATCATGAACGAGGCAGGGGTTATAGCACCCATCCCCTGAACAAAACGTTAATTTTGTCCGGCACAGAAAATAAAGTGTGTCGAAATATTGCAGCAACGAGGGGAATGCAAGAAGGGCGAAAAGCAGAAACAAAAAGCCCCTCATCTTGCACGCACAAGGGAGAGGGGCAAACAGGCACAGAAATAAAACGGTTACTCGGCGGTGGCCATCTGCCAGGTTTTGAAGCCGCCGGAGAGGTTCTTCACTTTAAAGCCGTGCTGGCTCAGCAGGCGACAGGCGACATGGCCGCGCAGCCCGACCTGACAGCTGATAAGCAGCTCTTTCTCTTTGGGCAACTCATGGAGGCGACCACGCAACTCGTCAAGGGGGATATGCAGCGCCCCCGGAATGCTGCCCAGCTTGTCAAGCTCCGGGCCATTGCGCACATCCACCACCAGCTGATGGGGGTTACGAGCCTGCACCTCGGCCACGTGGCAGAGCAGGGTGTCCCCCTTCAGGTGGTTGCTTGCCACGAAGCCGGCCATATTGATCACATCCTTGGCCGAGCCGAACGGCGGCGCATAGGTGAGCTCCAGATCCTGCAGGTCAAACACGGTGAGACCGGCGCGCTGGGCCACCGCCAGCACATCGATGCGCTTGTCGATGCCATCCTTGCCGATGGCCTGGGCGCCATAAATCTTGCCGTCCGGGGCAAACAGCAGCTTGAGGCTGACCGGATGTGCGCCCGGGTAGTAACCGGCGTGGCTGCCCGGATGGACATAAACCTTCTCGAACGGCAATCCCAGTTGCACCAGTCGCTTCTCGTTGAGGCCGGTGCTGGCCACCGCCAGATCGAACAGCTTGCAGATGGCGGTCCCTTGCGTCTTCTTGTAGGTTTCGCTTCGGCCCAGCATGTTGTCGGCGGCGATGCGCCCCTGCCGGTTGGCGGGGCCCGCCAGCGGGATCAGCACAGATTCGCCGGTGACGAAGTCTATCTCTTCCACCGCATCCCCCACCGCGTAGATGAAGGGATCCGAGGTACGCATCCCGGCATCGACCTTGATGCCGCCCCGTGGGCCCAGCTCCAGCCCCGCCTTGGCAGCGAGCAGGGTTTCCGGCTTGACGCCGATGGCGAGGATCAAGAGACCGGTATCAAGATGGGAGCCGTCATTGAGGGTCAGGCGCAGGCCGCCACTTTTGGCAGTCGGCACGGCGGAGGTTTTCTCGGCAGGCAGATCCAGACTCTCGATGGCGGTGAGGCCGGTGCGCAGGCGCAGGTCGATCCCCTCTTCCCGGATGCGGGCATGGAGCATGTTTGCCATCTCCTTGTCCACCGGGGCCATCACCTGATCGGCCAGCTCCAGCAGGGTGACATCCAGCTTGCGCTGGTGCAGCGCCTCCATCATCTCCAGCCCGATAAAGCCGCCGCCCACCACAGTGACGTGGCGCGGCTGATCGTGGTGCAGGGCCGCCAGAATGCGATCCATGTCCGGGATGTTGCGCAGGGTATAGACATGGGGGCTGTCGATGCCGGGGAAGGGAGGACGGATCGGCGCAGCTCCCGGGCTCAGCAGCAGCACATCGTAATGCTCGCGCTGCTCTTCACCGGTTTGCAGGTTGCGCACCAGCAAGGTCTTGCCCGCCTTGTCGATCTCAATCACATCGTGGAAGACCCGCACATCGACGTTGAAACGGCGCTTGAAACTCTGGGGAGTCTGCAGCAGCAAGGCATCCCGATTGGGGATATCGCCCCCGATGTGGTAGGGCAGACCGCAGTTGGCGAAGCTGACAAACTCGCCCCGCTCGAACATCACGATCTCCGCCTCTTCGCTCAGCCGGCGTGCTCTGGCGGCCGCCGATGCGCCCCCCGCAACCCCACCGATAATCAGGATCCGTTTCATCCGCAAGACTCCTCCTAGAAGATAATGGCCGATAAATTAGCAACAGCTAATTTAGATTTCAATGAAATTTTGTTTCACACCATTTTGCAGTATTCTTGCAACCCCGACGGTTGCTTAACAGGATGTTGTTTGTTCATGTCGTCTACCGCACTCAGTCATCTACCTCCTGCCCTCCAGACGCCGCTTTTTTTTCGTCTGGATCTGCGCAGTCAACGGCTGGTCGCCCTGACCGACGTGATGCAAACCCCGCTCTACTGGCTCGACGAGCCGCGTGCCCCCTGGCCTGCCCAGCTGCCCGATGCCCTGCGCCAGCCCATCGAACAACTGCTGGCCAACGGCCATGGCGGCAAGATCACCGTGCGCTTTGCCAGCCAGCTCTGGCACATCGCCCTCGCTCACGAGCAGGATGGCTTCTGGCTCATCTGTCTGCAGAACCTTCGCCAGGAGCCCATCGCCGATCTGGCATTGCAACTGCCGCGCCTCAGCCAGATGGCGAGCCAGCAACAGTATGCGCCCCTGCTCGAGGCCCTTAAAGAGAGTTTGGGGGCCGATCGGCTCATCCTCTGGCACTATCAGGCCAACGGCGATCTCGGCAGCGAGCAACTCACCCCGGTGTTCACCCTGGGGGTCGAAGCGCTCTACCCCATTCGTGGTGACAGCCGCTATATCCGCGCCCTGCGTACCCGCAAAGCGTTGAGTTTCTCGGAGGCCGCCCACCAGCCGATGCTGAGCAATCACCTCTATCTGACCAGTGCCGGTGTGCGCTCACGCCTTGATGGTGCCCTGCTGGAGCAGGACAAGCTGTTCGGGGTGCTGAGTCTGGAGTATCTCGATCCCACCCCGCTTAGCGAGGAGATGTTGCAACTGGTGCGCAGCAGCGCCCAGCTGCTCGGCCACTGGCAACCGCAACCGGAAGAGCACCGCGCCGAGCTGGCCCTCCCGCCCGAACTGCACCAGCAGACCGGCATCGACTACTGCAAGACGCTGGTAAGCTGGGCCATGAGCGCCAGCGGTGCCCGGGTGGGCTGGATCGGCGAGTTCCAACCCCGCGGTCAGGATCTCTGGATCATCCCCCGCTGCGTCATCAACGAGGAGATCTGCTCCACCCTCAAGCCCATCCAGCTCGACCCCGGCCCCGCTCAGGAGCTGTTCCAGCATGGTCAGGCCATCTATGTGGAAGATCTGCCCGTGCGCTATCCCAAGGCGACCCGGCTGCTGGCCCTCAACGCCAGCGCCTACATCGGCATTCCACTCCATGGCCAGAGCGGCGCCCCCATTGGCCAGATCACCCTGCTGCTTGATACCCCCCTCGAGGAGCCCGAACAGCTTCTGGATCTATTGAGCAGCCAGCACGAGCGGGCCGCCATCGAGCTCAAGCGCCTCGCCACCGACGATGCCCTGCGGCTGGCTGAGGTAGCCTTTAATACCCACGATGGGCTGATCGTGATGGATCACAACGGCATCATCCTCAAGGTCAACCACTCCTTCAGCCGGATCACCGGATTTGGCGAGGTAGAGGTGATCGGTCACTCCATTCGCAAGCTGCGCCCCACCTACTACGGGGATCATCTCAAGGAAGATGTCAGCCGCACCGTCAACGAGCAGGAGTTCTGGCTCGGGGAAGAGCGCTGCCTGCACAAGGATGGTCACCTCTTTCCGGTGCGCTTGATGGTGAACGGCGTCAAGGATGAGCAGGGGGAGCTCAGCCACTTTATCTGCAGCTTCTACGACATCACCCAGGAACAAGAGGCAGCCAGACATATCGAGCAGCTCGCCTACTACGACGATCTCTGCGGTCTGCACAACCGCCGCAGCCTCAACCATATTTTGCAGCAGACCCTGAGCGCCCCCAACGGCCAGTGGGGCGCCCTGCTGCTGGTGGATCTCGACAACTTCAAGTCGATCAACGACTCCCTCGGTCATGCCTGCGGCGATCTGCTGCTGCAGGCCGTGGTGCAGCGTTTCAGGGAGCTGCCCCAGGACAATCTGGTGCAGGCGCGCATCTCGGGGGATGAGTTTGCCCTGCTCTTTACCCAGCTCGGACAAGGCGAGGTCACCGCCAAAATTCTGGCAGAGCACTTCGCCCGCGAGCTGATGGGGCTGTTTCGCACCCCGTTCGACATTGGTGATCACAAACTGCACTGCAGCGCCTCGGTGGGGATCAGCCTCTTCTCCGGCAACGAGACGGATCATCTGGTCCTGATGCAACAGGCCGACACCGCGACCCACATGGCCAAGCGCGCCGGTCAGGGCCACTACGTCTTCTTTACCGAGGCGATGGCCCAGCACGAGAAAAATCGGCTGACCCTCACCAATGAGCTGCGCGATGCCCTGCGTCATCACGAGCTGCAGCTCCACTATCAACCGCAATACCGGGTCGACAATGGCTCGCTGTCGGGTATCGAGGCGCTGCTGCGCTGGCAGCGCAGCGACGGCACCATGGTGCCACCCGGGGAGTTTATCCCCATCGCCGAAGAGACCAGCCTGATCCTCGAAATCGGTTACTGGGTGATGAAGACCGCCTGCGCCCAATACAGCTTCTGGCTCAACCGTGGCCTGCAGATCCCCCATCTGTCGGTCAACGTCAGTGCCCGCCAGTTCCACACCCAGGGCTTCGTACAACAGGTGGAGTACATCTTGCGCGACACCGGTGTGCCCCCTTCCCGCCTGCTGCTGGAGGTGACCGAATCGGTAGTCTTGGAGAATCGGCAGGAGAGTATCGCCAGAATGCGCCAGCTCAAGGAGCTCGGCATCCTCATCTCCATCGACGACTTCGGCACAGGCTACTCGTCGCTGGCCTATCTGCGGGATCTGCCCGCCGATGAGGTAAAGCTGGACAGAAGCTTCATTCAGACCCTGGTACACAGCGAACAGGACAGAGCCATCGTCAAGGCGATACTCGATCTGGCCCAGGTCTTTCGTTTTACCGTCACCGCCGAAGGGGTGGAAGAGGAGGCGCAGCTGGCCATCCTCAAAGCGCTGGGATGCCAGCATTATCAAGGGTTTCTCACCAGTCGGCCGCTCACCGTCAAGGGGCTGGAGCAGCTGCTTGGCAGCCGGGCGCCGGACTAAAGGTGTAGGATCAATAGGGGTTTATGTAATAAAATAACGGCCTGCTCGAATCGTTGGAGTTGTTTATGTCTGTCATTAATCGGATCCCTGCCGTTGAAATCAGCCAGCCAGCCGGAGCTCACGGCACCGTTGGCCGGATCCATTCCGTCGAAACCTGCGGCACTGTCGATGGCCCGGGAATACGCTTTATCGTATTCATGCAAGGCTGCCTGATGCGCTGCAAGTACTGCCACAACCGCGATACCTGGGATACCGAAGGTGGCCGCGAAGTGACCGTACCGGAGTTGATGAGTGACATCACCAGCTATCGCCACTTCATGAATGCCTCCGGCGGTGGCGTGACAGCGTCCGGCGGTGAAGCCATGCTGCAACCGGCTTTCATTACCGAACTCTTTACCGCCTGCAAAGAGAAAGGGATCCACACCTGTCTCGACACCAACGGCTTCGTCCGTCATCTCGACGAACAGGTGGACAAGCTGCTCGACCAGACCGATCTGGTGCTGCTCGACATCAAACAGATCAATGACGAGAAACACATTCCGCTGACTCACGTCAGCAACAGATACACCCTGGAGTTTGCCCGCTATCTGGCGGCCAAAGGCAAGACCATGTGGATCCGCTACGTGGTGGTACCGACCTGGAGCGATGACGACGAGAGCGCCGAAGGGCTGGGCCAGTTCATCGCCGAGCTGGGCGAGAGCGTGGAGAAGGTGGAGCTGCTCCCCTACCATGAGCTGGGCAAACACAAGTGGGATGTGCTGGGTGACCCGTACGAGCTGAGCGGGATAAAGCCCCCCAGCAAGGAGACCATGGAACGGGTCAAGGACATCCTCGGCAAGTACCACAACAACGTCAAATATTGATGGTAAAAGCAGGCTGACTCGTCAGCCTGCTCTGCTATGGGCGGTCGGGAAGGCCGCCCGGACTCTACTGCATGAATGGACGACAAGATGAGTGAAGGACAACTCGCCGCCCTCCTGACCTGGCTGGTACTGCTGGTCTTCAGCCTGCGCCGCTCTCTGTGGCAAACCCTCCATGATAACCCCCTCTATCAACACCTGTTGCTGGGCAGTGCCATCGCGCTGGTGCCGCTCTGGTATCTAAGGGCCGGTCTGCATGAGGGGCTGGAGGTCCATTTTCTCGGGCTCACCACCCTCACCCTGCTGCTTGGCTGGCGGCTGGCACTGCTCGCCCCTTGCCTGACCCTGCTGGTGCTCGGTTACTTCGGTGTCACCAATCTGGCTGATTTTGGCTGGCAGGCACTGGTTGGCATCGCCCTGCCGGTAGCCACCAGCTGGCTGCTGTTTCTGGCCAGCTGGGCCTGGCTGCCGCGCCATCTCTTTGTCTATATCTTCGTTGCCGCCTTTCTCGGCGGCGCCATCACCATCTCGGTCAAGGTGGCCGCCAGTGCGTTGCTGATGGGGCTGAGCGACAGCTACCCCTGGCACACCATCACGGCAGATTACCTCTCCATCTGGCCACTGCTGCTGTTCCCCGAAGCTCTGCTCAACGGCATGGCGATGACGGTGCTGGCCATCTACCGCCCCCACTGGGTAAACACCTTCTTCGATCGCACCTATCTGGGCACATAACTCCTTTTCCCCTATCTGCGCGCATAAAAAGGAGAGGCCATGGCCTCTCCTTTTGCTATTCCGAATTGTGACAAATCCCGGCTTAGTGCAGCTTCAGGGTCGGACGCAGCACACGGTTGATGCGACCCACCAGCATGATGAGGCCGGTCTTGACGTAGCCATGCAGGGCGATCTGGTGCATCCGGTAGAGGGAGATGTAAACCAGACGGGCAATGTAGCCCTCAACCATCATGGAGCCGCGCATCAGGTTGCCCATCAGGCTGCCCACGGTGGAGAAGCGGCTGAGGGAGACCAGCGAACCGTGGTCGTGGTAGAGGTAGGGCTTCATCTCGCCGCCGTTCATCTTGGCCAAAATGTTCTTGAATGCCTGGCTGGCCATCTGGTGGGCAGACTGGGCGCGCGGCGGCACAAACTTGCCATCCGGCTGCGGACAGGCGGCGCAGTCACCGATAACGAAGATGTTCTCGTCACGGGTAGTCTGCAGGGTCTCTTTCACCACCAGCTGGTTGATGCGGTTGGTCTCAAGACCAGCGATATCCTTCATGAAGTCAGGTGCCTTGATACCGGCCGCCCACACCATCAGGTCAGCTTCAATCAGCTCGCCATCCTTGGTGTGCAGACCGTCGCTGGTCGCTTCGGTGATCATGGTGGCGGTACGCACGTCCACACCCAGCTTGACCAGTTCCTGATGAGCGGCGCCGCTGATGCGCTCCGGCAGAGCCGGCAGAATGCGCGGGCCCGCTTCCACCAGGGTCACCTTCAGGCTATCGGTGGTGAGGTTCTTGAAGCCGTAGGCGTAGAGCTGCTCAACCGCATTGTAGAGCTCGGCAGAGAGCTCGACGCCGGTTGCGCCGCCGCCGACGATCGCAATCTTCACTTTGTCGCCCGGCTTATATTCGGTGGCGAACTGCAGGAAGCGGTTCATCATGCTGTTGTGGAAACGGTGCGCCTGGGAGGGGCTATCGAGGAAAATACAGTGATCCTTGATGCCCTTGGTGTTGAAGTCGTTGGAGACAGAACCGATGGCCATCACCAGATAGTCGTAGGGCAGCTCGCGCTCGTTGACCACGATGTCGCCATTGTCGTCGTGGATCGGGGCCAGCACGATGCGTTTATCGTCACGCTTGATGTCGGTCAGGGTGCCGAGCTGGAAGTCGAAACCGTGGTTCTTGGCGTGAGACTGGTAGCTCAGAGCATCGATGCCCGCGTCCATGGAGCCGGTGGCCACTTCGTGCAGCAGGGGTTTCCACAGGTGGGTGCGGTTGCGATCGACCAGAGTGATCTTGGCCTTGTTCTTCTTGCCAAGCTTGCGACCCAGACTAGTGGCCAGCTCCAGGCCACCGGCGCCGCCGCCTACAACGACAATATTCATCATGATGATTTTCCTCGGTTCCTCAAAACGAAAGGGAGCCATTGGCTCCCTAAAACGAAATCGGTCGACGTGATGGATCAGGCTTCTTTGAAGGCCTTCATCCGCTGCAGATGATGCGAGATATTTTTGAACTTATGAGTCTCGCGCTCATCCCACACGATGTCGTAATAGTTCTTCAATTCACGTTCAGTGTCCCGATTATCGCGCACTTCATCCTGAACGGAAAGGATACACAGGCAGTTTCCTGAATTTTTCTTACGAAATTCAGTTACACACTTGGTACCGATATCGTCATATTCTTCCGGCCGGTCGATCTTGCCCTGCATGTTCTCTTCCGGATGGAGGTTGGGGTTGAAGATCACCTGGCGAATGCCGCACAGAAAGCCGATCCGCTCGCTCCAGTAGCCACCAAGACCCACGCCGCAGATCAGCGGTTTGGGATCGGTACTCATATCGAGCTGTTTTTTCACTTCCTTGAGCAGATGGCTCATATCATGACGGGGGTGAACCGTGCTGTAGTGCACGAAACGCACATCATCATCAATAAACTGCAACTGCAGCACTTTCTCGTGATTGCCTGGGCTGGTGGCATCAAAGCCATGCAGATAGATGATCATGGATAAGACCTCAGGATCTGTGTCGGTTTTATCGAAACTACCCCAGCGGCGGCCCCGTGCGCCACCAAAACATCCAACTTTCTTGCTTTGGATCACGCCCCCGCCCCCGATTGCGACCTGCGGCCCGCGAGCGCCGTCACATGCAGAGGGGCGCATTGCGAGCAACCCTCTGGTGCCTGGCTATCAAAGTGAGATCGCCAGACCGATAATGATAAACCCCTTACCAATCTGAGATGCCCTCACCTCCTTCCCCTGCCAGCAGCCGGGCACTTATCTGGCCGGTATGTGACTCATCCCGCAAAAACAAGGCGTTATCGCCAAACGTTTTCTCTCGTGAGTGGCGTTGTGCATGTTTTGTGCACTGACCCGTGCTGCACCGGATCCCTCTCACTACTGCCGAGGGATCTGGCTCCTCTGTCAATACACGAGATCAATGACCGGGAAAGCTGCTGCTTTCACTATCTTGCCTGTAGCAGTTGCGCGGGCTTCAAGGAGTGATCTGTTCATGAACGAGACCAATCCCCCCTCCCCCCGACTAGGTGCGCGCAAGCGCCCGGTGGATGAAGTGGAGCGCATGCTCCCCATGGGCCAACTCTTTACCCTCGGCCTGCAACATGTGCTGGTGATGTACGCCGGCGCCGTGGCGGTGCCATTGGTGATTGGCGGCAGTCTGGGGCTGCCCAAGGATCAAATCTCCTACCTTATCAGTTCGGACCTCTTCTGTTGCGGCATTGTCACCCTGCTGCAATGTGTCGGGATTGGCCGCTTTGCCGGGATCCGGCTGCCGGTCATCATGTCGGTCACCTTTGCCGCCGTGATGCCGATGCTGGCCATCGGAGCCAACCCGGATCTGGGGCTGACGGGCATCTTCGGCGCCACCATCGCCGCCGGTATCATCTCGACCCTGCTGGTGCCGCTGATAGGTCGGCTGATGCCGCTCTTCCCCACCGTCGTCACCGGGGTGGTTATCACCTCCATCGGGATCAGCATTATGCAGGTGGGGATCGACTGGATGGCGGGGGGCAAGGGCAATCCGGAATATGGCAGCCTGCGCTATATCGGCACCAGCTTTCTGGTGCTCGTCTTTATCCTGCTGGTGACCCGCTTCACCAAGGGCTTTTTCAGCAATATCTCGGTGCTGCTCGGGATCATCTTCGGTTTCGTGGTGGCCATCGCCATGGGCGAAGTGAGCCTCGATGGCCTCGGCGAGGCAGCCTGGTTTGCCCCCATAGTGCCCTTCGCCTTCGGCTGGCCTACCTTCGATCCCATCTCCATCGCCACCCTGACGGTGATCATGCTCATCACCTTTATCGAGTCGATGGGGATGTTTCTGGCCCTTGGCGACATCGTCGGCCATCCGGCCAGGCGCGGTGATATCGTACGCGGGCTGCGGGTGGATGGCATCGGCACCATTATTGGTGGGATATTCAACAGTTTCCCCCACACCTCCTTCTCCCAGAATATCGGTCTGGTGAGCGTGACCGGGGTATCGAGTCGCTGGGTCTGCGTGATGTCGGGGGGGATCCTGCTCGCCTTTGGCCTCATCCCCAAGATGTCGGTGCTGGTCGCCTCCATCCCGCCCTTCGTACTGGGGGGCGCCGGTATCGTGATGTTCGGTATGGTGCTGGCCACCGGTATTCGCATCCTGGCGCGCACCGATTACAACAGCAACCGCCACAACCTCTATATCGTCGCCATCAGTCTCGGAATTGGCATGATCCCGACGGTCTCCGGGAATTTCTTCCAGCAGCTGCCGGCGCAACTACAACCGCTTTTTCATAGCGGTATCCTGCTGGCCACCATCAGTTCGGTGCTGCTCAACCTCTTCTTCAACGGCTATCAGCCGGATCTGAGTCACCAGACCCGTCCTCTGTTCGTTGGTCCCATCAAACCGCAGCAAGAGCAGGCATAACAAATAGGCCCCCGGACAGCGAGACTGTCCGGGGGCCTGTTGTTCATATCACCGCTGACCCAATCAGGCAGGCAACTGCTCGAAGCGCTCTACCGCCTGCGCTACTTGTGCCAGACTCCCCTGCCAGAAGGCGGCCTCACGGATATCCTGCCCCAGATGCTTGGCTACCAGATCTTCGGCGCTCATCCGGCCGGTATCGCGCAACAAGGCGCGATACGCCTCGGCCACGCCCTCTTCCCCCGCCGCCTTGCGGCTCATCAACTGCTGATAGACCCCGAGGCTGAACAGATAACCGAACAGATAGGGATAGTTGTAAAAGCCCAGCCCCGCGATGGAGAAGTGCGCCTTGGCCGCCCAGAACATGGGGTGATAGCGGGTCAGGCTCCCCTCATACCAGCGTCCCCACGCCTCGTCGGTCAACGCCTTGAGCCGCTCTGCCGACACATAACCCTGCGCCCGCTCGGCCACCAGCGCCCGCTCGAAATCGAAGCGGGCCGGGATATTGACCAGGAAGGTGGCTGCGCCATCGGCCTCCGCCCAAGCAATGGTCAGCTGCTCTTCCGGGCTTTGCGCCTGCTCGAACAGGGCGCTTCGCACCAGGGTTTCGGCAAAGATGGAGGCGGTCTCCGCCAGCGTCATGGGGTAGCTGCGCTGACTCATCGGCAGATCGCGGATCACCCAGTTGTGCCAAGCGTGACCCAGCTCATGGGCCAGCGTAATGACATTGTCCATAGTGCCGGCATAGGTGACGAAGACCCGCGGCTCGACCGGTTCGGCAAACTTGGTGCAATAGGCGCCGGTGCGGCGATTTGGCGTGGGCGCCGCATCAATCCACCCCTTCTCGGCCATCATGCGGGCAAACGCCCCCATCTCGGGATCGAAACGGCTAAAGGCATCGGCAATCAACTCGATCGCCTCATCAAAAGGAATGTCACGGCTGCTGGAAGCTGGCGGCGGCGCAAAGAGATCCTCCGGCCCCAGATCGTCGAGACCAAGTCGCTCGGCCATCAGCTCCAGCGCCCGCTGACCCAACCCACGGGCTCGCCAGGTTTCGCTCATCAGGGCATCGAGGGTGGCACGCTCGATATGGCTCTGATGGCAGGAGAGATCCAGCGCATCGAGCAAACGGGTGTTGCCACGCTGGCGGGCCAGCTCCAGCCGCCAGCCGTTAAGGGCATTGAGTATCGCGGCGACCGTCTCCTGCTCCCCTTCCCAACCGGCGCTGATGGCATCAAAGGCTTCTAAACGCAGCGCACGTATCGGGCTGGAGAGCAGATTGCTCGCCTCCGCCAGCCCCATCTCGCGGCCATCAATGGTTAACCGGATCTTGCCCACCAGATCGTTGTAGAGGTTGCCCCAGGCGTGCAGGCCATCGGTGCCCAGACCGATCACCAGTTGCTCCGCCTCCACCGGCAGGCGCTGATCCTGCAAACGACGCTCGTGGCGCAGGCGGTACGCCTCCTCACCGAGCAGCGGATCACTCATCAGCGCGGCGAATTTCTCTTCCGGCAACGCCAGCATCAGATCTTCCACCGGCGCGAGCGTCTTGAACAGATCGGCATTAAGGGCGCGGGCACGGGACGCCAGCTGTTTGGCCTGCGGATCCCGCGCATCCTGACTGCCGCGGCACGCGGCCAGAATGGCGACGTTCCAGCCGATATGGCGAATATCACGGGCGCGCAGCCGCACTTCCCGCAAGAAATCCAGCAGCGCTGCGTCATCATCGCGCACCCCGTCCAGACCTGCCATATAGCTGGCCAGCTCTTCCAGCGCGTGGCGGGCTGCGCGCATGTCCGCTTCCAGCTCAGTGCTGTCGAGGCCCGGGTAGATATGGTCGTTATTCCACTGTTGTTGATACATAGCTTCTCGCAAAGGCCTTTATCGGGAGGCGCAACAGACCTGCGGGCAGCAAGTCAGAGACCGAGCGTCCCGCTGACCAAAAAATGAAGAGAGGAAAAAAGAGAACATGGCCCGCAAGCTCGCTTATCCCTTGGCCGGGGCAAGACGGCTCACCAGCGTCATCACGGCAACCAGCAGCAGACCCGCCACCACACCGGCCACGGCGTTGAGCAGAGTCGGCGTCACCGCCGCCAGTACGGCCCCTACTGTGGGCAGGGTGGCGACAACAGCGGCTGCGCCTTCAATCAGGTGATGGGCAAAGGGCCAGCCATGCACCAGAATGCCACCGCCCACCATGAACATGGCGATGGTACCGACCAGTGCCAGCAGGTGCATCAGACGGGGCGCCGTCACTAGCAACCCCTGCCCCACCGCGCGGCGCAGAGCGCTGCCATCAGGCTTTTGCAGCAGATGCAGACCGATGTCATCGAGCTTGACGATCAGCCCCACCAACCCGTAGACCCCGATGGTCATCAGCAGGGCGATGCCCGCCACTACCGAGAGCTGCAGCGCGAGGCTTGCCCCCTGCACCGTGCCAAGGGCGATGACGATGATCTCGGCAGAGAGAATAAAATCGGTGCGGATCGCTCCCTTCACCTTCTGCTGCTCGAAGGCCACCAGATCATCGGGAATAGAAGCAGTGTGTGCCTCCCCCTCACTCGCCTCATGGGGCAGGAACTTGTGGGTCAGCTTCTCGGCCCCCTCAAAGCAGAGATAGGCGCCTCCCAGCATCAAGAGTGGCGTGATAAGCCAGGGCACCAGCGCACTGATGGCGATGGCGGCGGGCACCAGAATCAGCTTGTTGCGAAATGAGCCCTTGGCCACCGCCCACACCACCGGCAGCTCCCGCTCGGCACGCACCCCGGAAACCTGCTCCGCGTTGAGGGCCAGATCATCCCCCAACACCCCGGCGGTCTTCTTCGCCGCCATCTTGGTCATCAGCGCCACGTCATCGAGCACGCTGGCGATATCGTCGAGCAGGGCCAACAAACTGGTTCCAGCCATATCAGAGATTCCTTATATCAGTGAGAACAACCCCGGGAGAGAGATGTACGTCCCGATAACCACCAGGGTCAACAGGACCACCTCGTGGCGATCTCAGGCCATCATCGGCCGAGCCAAGAATCCGGCTCTCACCATCGGGGGGTTACGTCTTTCGGGCAAAAGATGGCACAGTGTAACGAGAAGTCGCCGTTTCGGCAGCACCCCTGAGCCATTTGTTCCTGGTTCCCTCTGAATCACCTCAAGGAGTTCCCATGCAACCCTGGCAACCTCTGCTCGCTCTCTGGTTTGGCGACGAAGCCGATGACGTCCTGCGGGCCACACGGCAAGCCCCCCTCTGGTGGGGAAAAAGCAGCGAAACGGATGCCCTGCTGGCCAGCCGCTTTGGCGAGCTGGCAGAGGCCGCAGCCAAGGGCAGCCTCGCCCACTGGGCCGATCTCCCCAGCGGTCGGCTGGCGCTGATCCTGCTGCTCGACCAACTGCCCCGCAATATCCATCGCGGCACGCCTGCGGCCTTTGCCCAGGATCCGCTGGCAAGGGATCTCTGCCTGAAAGGGCTGTCCATCGGGGCTGACAAATCCCTCTCGCAACTGGAGCGGGTCTTCTTCTATCTGCCGCTGGAACATGCCGAATCCCGCGAACAACAGGCCAGAAGTGTGGCGCTGTTCGAGGCACTCGCTGCCGAGCAGGCTGGCACACCGGCGCAGGCGGCCTTTGCCGGATTTGCCGACTTTGCCCGCCGCCATCAGGTGATCATCGAACGCTTTGGCCGCTTCCCCCACCGCAACGACATACTCGGTCGCACCAGCACACCGGAAGAGGCGGCATTTTTGCAGCAACCGGGCTCAGGCTTCTAAGCAAGCCATATAAAAAAATCCCCGCCAGCTGGCTGGCGGGGATAGCGTATGGATAACAACTCTCGGCGTTACTGAATGCGATAGCGGGATATCTGCTGGTGGATGCTCTCGGTGGTGACATTGAGCTCCTCGGCTGCGGCTGAGGTCTCCTCCGCTGTGCTGCTGGTTTGCTGCACGACCTGAGCAATCTGCTCTACCTGATGAGCGATCGACTCGGCGGCCGAACTCTGCTCGCGGATGGCATTGGTGATCTCGCCCACCTGCTCCATCACCCGGTGCGACGCACTGCGGATCTCGGCAATAATGGCCCCACTCTCTGTCGCCATAGTGACCCCCTGGCTCACCTTCTCCTCCACCAGATGCATGCGGGAGACCGTATTGTTCGACTCCTGCTGGATCGCCTCTACCGTGGCGGAGATCTCCTGGGTGGATTGGGCTGTGCGCTCAGCCAGTTTGCGCACTTCATCTGCCACCACCGCAAAGCCACGGCCGGACTCCCCGGCCCTCGCCGCTTCAATGGCCGCGTTCAAGGCCAGCAAGTTGGTCTGCCCCGCCACATCACGGATCACGTTGACCACACCGCCAATGCGCGAAATGCCCTCACCCAGCGCAATGACCTCGGCCGAGGCCTGCCGAATGGAGTCGGCGATCTCGTTGATGGCATGAACGGTGCGCTCGATGGTCCGGCCCCCCTCGGTCGCCAGTTGCCCCGACTCGTTGGTGATGCGGCTCGTCTCCTGAGTGCGCTGGGAGATATCTGTGATGCTGACCGTCATCTCTTCCACACCGGCGGCTATCAGACTGGTGGCATCATTGGCCTGATTAGCCGAGCTGGCCAAGTGTTGCGCTGCCTGAGAGAGGGATTCGGCAGTGCTCTTGATCTGCAAGCTGCCGACGGAAAATTCGGTAAATGTCTGTTGCAGCGTATCGAGCAGCCGGTTGACCGCATTGAGGGTCAGGCCAATCTCATCCTGCTGTTTCACATCAGCTCTCAGGGTAAAGTTGAGGTCGCGCTGGATCCGGGTCAGGGTATCCATGGCGGTGCGAAGGGGATTGGCCACCTGATTGAACAACCAGACAAACAGCACCATCGTCAGCACGGTGGCACCACCGGCGATCAACAACAGGGTTTGCAGGCTGTTGTCGTAGTTCTCCTGACCCTGCTTCTTGAGCGCCAGTCCCAAATCCATATTGAAGTTGACGTGAAGCTCGATTGCCTTGGCAAACTGCTTGAACAGTCCGTATGCCTCTCCCGCCAACATGTCTCTGGCTTCATCATTCTTGTTTTGGCGGGAGAGCTGCAGAACCTTGTCTATCTCCTGATAATATTGCGCGACAATACGTTGATCATCGTCAGTCAGGCGCCGATCTTCATCATTGGAGAGCATCTCTGCCTTATATTTGTCGAGCAGCGAATTGATCTGTCCCCGTATCTCGGTGATACCCGTTTCAATCTGCTGCATCCTGCTTGAGTCGGTATTGAGCACATGTGTTTGTACCAGCGAGTGCAATTCATAGAAATCGGCCTGCACTTCCTTAATCAGCGAAATACTGGGCACCGTATTGTCCGTCACATAGCTCAAATCACGGTTGCCTGCCCCAAGGCGATTGATACTGAACCAGCTGAGAAAAATGAGCGTCAGCATCACCAGCAGCGCTATCAGTTGCAGTCGACGAGCAATATTCATAACCGTACACTCCAGATGGAAACTATCTAGCAGTGTAGACGAGCCATAAACAACAACGGCCCGCATTGGCGGGCCGTTGTTGTTTATTTTTCATGGCGTTGTGATCAGGCTTTGGCTGGCTCACTCTCGCCCAGCGCAACGGTTTCACCCAGACTGTCTTCGGTCTTGGCGACCACGCTGGCGGCGATGGCGTTGCCCAACACGTTGGTGGCAGAGCGGCCCATGTCGAGGAAGTGGTCGATCCCCAGCAGCAGCAGAATGCCCGCTTCCGGAATATGGAACTGGTTCAGGGTGGCGGCAATCACCACAAGAGAGGCGCGCGGTACCCCGGCCATCCCCTTGGAGGTGACCATCAGCAGCAGTAGCATGGTGATCTGCTGGGCCATGGAGAGCTCGATGCCATACGCCTGGGCAATGAACATCACCGCGAAGGTGCAGTACATCATGGAACCGTCGAGGTTGAAGGAGTAACCCATCGGCAGCACGAAGCTGGCGATGCGCTTGTCACAGCCGAACTTCTCCAGACGATCCAGGGTCTTCGGATAGGCCGCTTCGGAGCTGGCGGTCGAGAAGGCCAGCAGGATGGGTTCACGGATCATCGCCAGCAGCTTGATGACACGGCCACGCAGGAAGACGCTGCCCATGGCGATCAGCAGCAGCCAGAGGCAGGCCAGCGCGATGTAGAACTGGGCCATAAAGCTGCCGTAGGTAACCAGAATACCCAGCCCCTCTTTGGCCACCATGGCGGCGATGGCGCCAAACACCGCGAATGGCGCAAAGTTCATCACATAACCGGTCACTTTCAGCATGATCTCGGCGGCGCTGGCCATCAGCACCACTACCGGCTTGGCCAGATCGCCGAGCGCGGCGGCAGCCAGACCGAAGAAGAGGGAGAAGACCACGATCTGCAGGATCTCGTTGGTGGCCATCGCCTCGACCACGCTCTTGGGGATGGCGTGGGTCACAAAATCTTTCAGGGTAATGGCACCGGCAGCAATGCCCGAGCTGGCGGTGTCATTGGGCAGGGAGAGCGAGAGACCCACACCCGGCTGCATCAGGGTCACCATCACCAGACCCAGGCTCAGGGACATCAGGGAGGCCAGCATGAACCAGCCGAGGGTCTTGGCACCGATACGCCCCACGGTGCGGGTGTCGCCCATCTTGGCGATACCGACCACCAGGGTAGTGAAGACCAGGGGAGCGATGATCATCTTGATCAGGCGCAGGAAGATATCGGTCAGGATCGTGATGTTACTGGCGAAATCCGCAGCCTGATCTGCGGCAAACATCCGATAGCCCTGGCCGGTGAGGATGCCAAACATCATGGAGATGAGGATGGCGACCGTCAGTTTATTCATTTTCATGGGGGAGTCCCGGTTTTGATTGGTGCAAGCCGTAAACAGTGGCGTGGGAGCCACTACAGTCCGTTTTTGTGATCCGAGCCGTTGATTCCTGGCGGCTGGTATGCTGGGAGAATGCCTAAAAGCAGGGGGTAAATCTAGAGGCTTTATCCAGAATTTTATCCTGCTATTAGGTGTATGTGATATGGATCTTGCAAACCACCAATATTAATCACTGTTTATTTTGATTTCGGCGAGATATTTCGCATTCAGAGTTCGCTCATCGAGTGCCCGCGGCAACAGGCGAAAAGTGAGCAGCGCCGAGATGGTATGCTGCACCTGCATCTGGGCCATAAAGAGATCCGGTTCATCCTCGTCAAAGCCAAAGATCGGCTGTGATGGGGTCACCCTGACGGCATCACGGTTAATGGTCAGCTCATCGACCTTAAGCCAGGAGTAACCCTCTGCCAGTGCCAGCTCCCCTGCCCGCTTGAGCACATATTTGCGGGCGGTCTCCCTGTCCACCAGATCGTTGCCGACAAACTCCAGCTGCCACTTGTCCGGGCCAAGCCGGGTCTGGGAAAAACCGGTCTGGCCGTTCCAGAATGACTTTTCACTCTCGTAAGGGGTGGCGCAGCCCACCAGCAGCAGGGTGAGCATCAGCAGACAACAGGGTTTAGATACGGATGCAGACACGAGAGGCCTCGACAGGCAAATGAGCAACAGAGTTGTTACTACACCATAAAGCGCGGTGGCTGCACAATCTGCTCACGCCAGCAGCGACCAGCGTGCATCACCACAGGCTTCACGCCTGTGCGGCAAATCGCAGGCAAAAGAAAAGGCCTTGTCGTTTGACAAGGCCTTTACCGGGGAATTTGGTCGGTGTGAGAGGATTCGAACCTCCGACCCTCTACACCCCATGCAGATGCGCTACCTGGCTGCGCTACACACCGACGGAGTCAGCTCGGCTGACGGGGGCAGAGTTTATGGGGATGACCCTGCCCTGTCAACAGGGAAACGCCGTCAATTCCTCGGCCACGGTGCGTTCGCCTGCTTTACGAACAATCAGCGGTTAAAGGTCAGCCGCTTGCCCAGGATCTGGTCAGTCACCTGCCCGTTTTGCCAGGCGATCTGGCCGTTCACCAGCGTCATCTCCACCGTGCTGTGGAAGCGGTAGCCGTTGAAGGGCGACCAGCCACAGTGGTAGAGGATGTTGTCATCGTTGACCACATAGGGCTTGCCCAGATCCAGCAGCACCAGATCGGCGAAGTAGCCCTCGCGGATATAACCGCGATCCTGCACCTGGAAGCGCTCGGCCACCGCATGGGAGGTCTTCTTGACGATAGTCTCCAGGGTAAACACGCCGTTGTGGTAGAGCTCCAGCAGCGCCTGCAAAGAGTGCTGCACCAACGGCACACCGGACGGCGCCTTGAAGTAGCTGTTCTGCTTCTCTTCCCAGGTGTGGGGCGCGTGGTCGGTGGCGATGATGTCGAGCACATCGTTGCGTACCGCATCCAGCAGCGCCTGCTGGTCGGCGGCACTCTTCACCGCAGGGTTGCACTTGATCAGGCTGCCCTGGGTCTCGTAATCGGCATCATTGAAGAAGAGGTGGTGCACACACACCTCGGCGGTGATGTTCTTGTCCTTCAGCTCGCTCAGGTCATGGCTGGCGGTAAACAGCGACAGCTCCTTGGCCGAGGTCAGATGCAGCACATGCAGCTTGGCACCGTATTTTTTCGCCAGCGCCACCGCCATGCTGGAGGATTTGTAGCACGCCTCGTCGCTGCGAATGCGGCCGTGCTCGCCCATAGGCACATTCTCGCCCCACTTGGCCCGTGCCGCCTCTTCCGCCTTGGCGATGGTCGGGGTGTCTTCGCAGTGGGTCACGATCATCACCGGACTTTCGCGGAAGATGGCCGCCAGGGTCTCCTGATTGTCCACCAGCATGTTGCCGGTCGAGGAGCCCATAAACACCTTGACCCCGCAGGACTGCTTGGGGTCGAGACGCTTGATCTCTTCAAGGTTGTCGTTGGTGGCGCCGAGATAGAAGCTGTAGTTGGCGACGGAGGAGTTGGCGGCGATCTGGTATTTGGCTTCGAGAGCGTCGAGGGTGGTGGTCTGGGGATTGACGTTGGGCATTTCCATGAAACTGGTGGTGCCACCGGCGACGGCGGCGCGGGATTCGCTGGCGATAGTCCCCTTGTGGGTCAATCCCGGCTCCCGGAAGTGGACCTGATCATCGATCATTCCGGGGATGAGATGGCGACCTGCGGCATCGATAACCAGCGCATCGGGCGCCTCGATATCCGGGGCGATGCGGGCAATCCGTTCCCCCTCGATCAACACATCGGAGGCATAGATGCGGCCTTCGTTGACCAGGGTGGCATTCTTGATAAGCAGTTTGTTCATGGGGGGTTCCAGTTCCTTTGCCGATAATCGCGGGTCATAATAGCGCAAAACTGCCCTTTCTCTGTAGCAAGGCCTGACTGATGAAGTTATTTGTAAGAGATTTGACCGTGATCGACTCCAGCTACCTCTGCGAACGCCGCGGCATGGTGGGCGAGAGCTGGCTGGTAGATATCGAAATGAGCGGTGAGCTCAACGAAATGAGCATGCTGCTGGACTTTGGCCGGGTAAAGAAGCTGATCAAGTCGATCATCGATGAAGAGGTGGACCACAAGCTGCTGGTGCCGACCGAGTGCCCGCTGATCCACGTCGAGACACTGGATGGTGACGAAAGCACAGTGGATCTGCTGCGCCCGGGTCGCTCCATCCATCTGCGCTGCCCATCCCAGGGCTTTGCCTTTATCCCTGCCCCGCAAGTTGATAAAGAGTCGGTAACCCGCTACCTGCTGGCGGTACTGGCCAAACGGCTGCCGGGCAATATCAAGGATCTCTCCCTGACTCTACGTCAGGAGGCGATCACCGGCGCCTTCTACCACTACAGCCATGGCCTGAAAAAGCACGATGGCAACTGCCAGCGTATCGCCCACGGCCACCGCTCTCCCATCGAGATCCACGTCGATGGCGAGCGCGACCAGGAGCTTGAGCTCAACTGGGCCGAACGCTGGGGCGATATCTACCTCGGCACCGAGGAGGACAAGGTGGCGCTGACCGAGCTCGCTTTGAGCCCCCGCGCCAATGCCCAGCTTGGCGAGCATCACTGCGGCTTCAAATATGTGGCGCCGCAAGGGCTGTTCCAGCTGGCCATCCCCAGCGCCGAGGTGGAGATGATCGACACCGACACCACGGTTGAGCTGCTGGCCTGCTATATCGCCCGCGAAGTGAAGAAGATGGTGGGCGACAAGTTCGTCAAGATTGTCGCCTATGAAGGGGTCGGCAAGGGCGCGATTGCCTACGCCTGATCCCCTTGTCGCAACCGCAATAAAGAGAAGGCCCCGCATCTGCGGGGCCTTGTTGTTTCAACTCTCGACCATCAGGCGCTCAGGCGGAAGCGCTTGACCAGGCTCTCCTGCTGCTCGGCGAGGGAGTCCAGCTGCTGGCTGGTCTCGGCTACCCGCTCGATCCCCTGATAGTTGAGATCCGAGATATCGGAGATGCGGTTGAGGTTGGTGGCGATATCGGCGCTGGTGGCCTGTTGCTGCTCGGCGGCAGAGGCGATCTGGCTCGACATGTCGCTGATCAGCACCACAATCCCCTGCACCTCCTCCATGGCGTTGTTGGCGTGAGAGCTCTGATCCACGCAGCTGTCCATCTCGCGGGAGCACTCCTGCATCACGGTCACCGCCTTGGCGACTCCCTGCTGCAGGTTCTCGATCATGGTCTGGATCTCGCTGGTGGATTGCGCGGTGCGGCCCGCCAGACTGCGCACCTCATCGGCCACCACCGCAAATCCACGCCCCTGCTCGCCGGCCCGCGCCGCTTCAATGGCAGCGTTGAGGGCCAGCAGGTTGGTCTGCTCGGCAATGCCGCGAATGACATCGAGGATGTTGCCGATCTGGCTGCTCATGGCGCTCACATCACCAATCACCTTGCCGGTCTGTTGCAGCTTGCCCGCCAGTTGATGAGTGGTGGTGATATTGCCTGCCATCACCTTGCGCCCCATCTCGGAGGCCTTCTCCACATCCTGCACCCGCTCCAGGGTCTGGTTGGCAGCCTGAGCCACCTCCCGCACCGAGGCCTCCATCTGGGTCATGGCGGCGGCGACCGAGGCGGTCTCCTGCCGCTGTTTCTCCAGATCCGCCCGCACTGATTCGGTGGTGTGGCGGTTGCCGTGGGCGGCATCGTTAAGCTGGGCAGATGCTTGTGAAAGCTGTGCCAGCACCTCCCCCATCTGGGCAATCAACAGGTTGATCTGGCTGCCCAGCTGGCCGAATTCGTTCTTGCTCTGAAAACCGATGCGCTGGGTCATGTCGCCCTGGGTTACTTCGGTCAGCACCCGCAGCAACTCCCTGAGCGGACGGCGAATGGCCTTGCCCAGGGTATAAGCCACCAGCATGGCAATCAGGATGGCGACTACGATGCTGGTTCCCTGGGTCAGGGTGCTCTGGCTCTGTGTGACTTTGGCGTGCTGAATACTTTGACTCATCAGCTGCTGACTCTGGCCGGTGATCCGCTCAAGCTGGTTCTGGATCTCGACGATGAGAGCGCTCGCCTGCTTGCTCTTCTCCCGCATCTGCTCCTGCTGCTTCATCAGCGCCAGATACTGGGAGAGCACGCCTTCGCTTGCGGTGGTGTCGCGCACGAAGCCGTGAACATAGTGGCCCATGTCGTTCTCGAAGTTCTTCAGCTCCCCCTGCAGATCCTTGATGGTGCTGTTGAACCCCTCGATCTGCATCTTGTTGCGCTTGAGCGCCCCTTCAATGGGATCCGGAATGGTCTGGTTGAGGGCGTCCATGGTGGAGAGTTCGATGGCGGAGAGCTTGGTGGTCAGGGTCTCGGAGAGCATCTTGATGAAGCTGTCGTCGATGGTGACCATCATGTCACCCAGACTCTTCTTGAACTGGGGCAGACTGACCTGAAACTGCCCCTTGGCCAGATTGACCTTGTGCAGCCGGGTGAGCAGCGCCTCGTGTTCGCCGGGCAGGGTATCGGTCAGTTGCAGATAGCTGTCGACCTGCTGGCTGAGGCTGCTCATCTCCCCTTGCAGTTCGGGGTGGTGGGCCACCTGCTGGCGCAAGACGTCGAGGCTCTTGCCCACCGCAGCCTTGGCCTGTTTCAGTTCGGCCACTTCGGCTGGCAGCTGTTTGGGGTCCTGCTCGGTGAGCACATCCCCCAGCCACTTGTTGGCGCTGAGCAGGGTGATCTGGGTCTGGCTGCTGGCAATCACCAGCGGCATAGACTGCTGGGTAACCTGCTCCAGTGCGTTCCCCAGGGTCTCCTGACTACGAAATGTGAGCAGTGAACTGGCCACCATCACGGCCACCAGGATCGCGAAGCCAAGGTAGACTCGCTGCAAGATGGAGAGATCCGACATTGTTTGTTTCATTATTGTCCCGCTGTATATGCAAAAGTCCCTTGCCTGAGTACCCCGTCCTTTTGATACCCTGCAGACCACCCTGAACAGGCGCTGCAGATGACGTCCCTCTGGCTATCGGTATTTTTAACAATAACTGAAGGGAATGGGACATCAGCTGTGTCAAATGTCGGCTTGTGTCACACTTGGCGTGCTGCTCGCCCCCCTTTCGGGAGCCGCTTGGGGTTCTAGTTCAATTTTCTGTTTCATATAAGGGAGTTAGCCATGGCGCAAGAAACCATTTTCAGCAAAATCATCCGTAAAGAGATCCCCGCCGACATCCTTTATCAAGACGATCTGGTCACCGCATTCCGGGATATCCAGCCCAAGGCCAAAACCCATATTCTGATCATCCCCAATGTGCTGATCCCCACCGTCAATGACGTGGAAGCCGAACATGAACTGGCCCTTGGCCGGATGTTCACCGTGGCCCGCAAACTGGCCGCCGAGGCTGGCATCGCCGAAGATGGCTACCGCCTCATCATGAACTGCAACCGCCACGGCGGGCAGGAGGTCTACCATATCCACATGCATCTGGTCGGTGGCCAGCCGCTGGGACCGCTGCTCAGCCTGTAATGAATCGCCACGCCTCAACCTGCCGCAGCGCCCTGTTGCTCTGCGGCGCCCTGCTGTTGCTGGGAGGCTGCGCCTCCCGCTGGCAGGATATGTTCGTCTCCTACTCCGATCAGATGGTGCCCCTGCGCAACCAGCTGCTGCTGGGCCATGCCGCCGAGGCGCTGCCCGAAGTGCGCGACTCCACCCTTGGGGATGACACCTTTGTGCTGGATCGGCTCGAACAGGGGCGCATTGCCTGGCTCGCCGGTCAGGATGCGGGCAGCAAGCAGGCGTTCACCGCCGCCGACAGCCGCCTTCAGTGGGAAGACAATCAGGCCGAATACCGGCTGAGCCACGGTCTGGATCAGGTGGGCAGTCTGCTCACCAACGATCAGTCGATGGCCTATCGTACTCCCGATTACGAACGCACCATGCTGCATCACTATCTGGCCCTCAACTATCTGCAACGGGGTGATGCCGATGGCGCCCTGGTAGAGGTGCGCCGGGCCAATCAGGTGCAGGAGCAGGCGCTTAAACGGCGAGCCGATGAGGTGCGCAAGGCGAAGGATGAGAGCGAAGAGGCCGAGGCTGAAGGTGAGATGCGCCAGCTGATGTCGCGCGGCGCACCGGATCTCGATCGGTTGATCGGCAAGGTCAAAAACGGTTTTCAGAACGCCTACACCTTCTATTTTTCCGCCGTGCTCTATGAGGCGGCCGGGGATCTCAACGATGCCTGGGTCGACTATCAGCGCGGCTACCAGATAGCGCCGGACAACCGCAGCCTGCAAGATGCCTTGCTGCGTCTGGCGCGGCTGCGTGGCTCACCGGACGAGATCCGCGAGACCGAGAAAAAGATAGGCCGCAAAGCACCGCCGCTTGCAAAAGATCAAGGCCAACTGGTGGTGCTGTTTGAAGATGGTTTGATCCCGGCGCGGCGCGAACTGTTCCTGCCGCTCCCCATCTCCACCTCCCGCGGCGATTTTCGCACCTTTACCGTCGCCATCCCCTATTACGATAATCGGGCCAGCGACACCGGCCCGCTGACGGTGGAAGTCGGCAAGCGGGCCTGGCAGACCAGCGAGCTGGTCAGGCTGGAAGCGCTGGCCGCCAAAGATCTGCAGGAGCGGCTGCCCGGCATGCTGACCCGCCAGGCGCTGCGGCTGGTGGCCAAGGAGCAGATGCGCCGCACCGCCGCCAAAGAGGGGGGCGATGTGGGCAATATTCTGGTGGGGATCTTCAACACCCTCTCGGAGCGGGCCGATACCCGCAGCTGGCTGACACTGCCGGCGCAGGCATCAAGCTGGCAGGGGATGGTGCCGGCGGGTGAGGTGAACCTCACTCTGGGAGCGGGTGCCGCCCAGCGTCAGTTGCCGCTGACTATTCATAGCGGCCGCACCACCCTGGTCTGGGTACAGCGCCTCGGCGCCGGTCTGACCACCCGGGTGATGCCGCTCTGAGCAGATGGCGAAGAGATATGAGCAAGACAATTAACCGGGCAGGCTCACACGCGGCCCCACTCACCCCGATTAAGGAGAGCAAGATGAAAGCATACGGGTTGGCCCTCGGGCTCGCGCTGCTGCTGACCGGCTGCGCCACCAACACCTCCGGCGTGGCGCTCTATGGCCCGGCGGGCGGTGCCCCCACGCTGGAGCAGCATCAAAACGTCAACGTCACCCTGACCGAGCTGAGCCGCCGCCAGCAAAATGGCCTGCTGCAGGTCAATGTGGCCGCCGCCAGCACCCAGCGCGGCGATAACAAGCTGCAATATATCTTCTATTGGTATGATGAGGCCGGTCAGGAGGTCGCCAGCGATGGCCGCGGCTGGACCCCCATCAAGCTGCATGGCTATCAGACCCGCACCCTCTCGGCCCTGGCGCCCAGCCCGGCGGCGCAGGGTTACCGGATTTACGTACGCGAAGTGATTGAGGAATCCTACTGATGAAAATGAATCATGCCCTGCTGATATTGACCGGCGCCTTGCTCTTGGGCGGCTGCTCCAGCACCACCGTCAGCTATGGCGATCCCACTGAAACCGAAACCGTTACCGTCGATTACGGCTCAAGCGATCTGCAGGCCATCGCCGACAAGATGGCGGACTCCATGCTCGCCTCCCCTGCCACCAGCGAGATCACCGCAGGCGGTCGTCCGGTGATGTTTATGGACTCTATCCGCAACAAGACCTCCGAGCACATCGATACCGAAGCCATCACCGATACCATCCGCACCAAGTTGCTGCGGGCCGGCAAGTTCCGCTTCGTCGACATGAGCAAGGTGGCCGCCGTCAAGCAGCAGCTCGAATACCAGCAGAGCAGCGGCATGGTGGATCCTGCCTCCATGGTACGTCTGGGCAAGCAGACCGGTGCCCGCTACATGGTCTATGGCAACCTCGCCAGCATCGTCAAAGACAATGGCAAGGTGAAGGATGTCTACTACCAGATGACCATGAACCTGATGGATCTGCAAAACGGCGAACTGCTGTGGGCCGATCAGAAAGAGATCCGCAAACAGGCGAAGAAATCCACCTTTGGCTGGTAACAGGCTCCTGGTGACAGGCAACTGTGATCCGCTACTGGCCAGCCTGCCCGCCCCCTGGCGGGAGGGGCAGCTGGAACCACTCGGGTTAGGCCTGACCAACTGCAACTATCGACTGCGCCTCCCCTCGGGGCGCAGTTACTTTTTGCGTCAGGGCCACTCCGACCCGGTGCGCCTTGGCATCGACCGTCCCACCGAGTGGCAGCTTTATCAGGGGGCGATGGCAGAAGGGTTGGCGCTGCCCTGCCACTATGGCGATCCCGCCAGCGGTCTGATGCTGCTCGAATGGTGCGATGAGCCAAACTGGGTACACGCGGCGCCACCGACAGCCGATCAGCCCCGCCTGCTGGCGGAGGTGCTGCGCAAGCTCCATCGCCTGCCGCTGCCTGAGGTGGTGATGGCGGTGCGAGCCCACGCCGCGGGCTATCGCGCCCGACTGGCACACATTCCCTCCTGGCTGCCCGCCCTGGAGCGGGGCTTGCTCGCCAGCAGTGAGCCAAATGATTGCTGGCGCCCTTGCCACCATGATCTCAATCCGGCTAACTTGTTGGGAAGCAAACCCTGGGTCATCGACTGGGAGTATGGCGCGGCAGGTCACCCCGGCTTTGAGCTCGCCAGCATCCAGCGCACCCATGAGTGGCCCGCCGAGCGGCGCGACGAGCTGGAAGCGCACTATCTGCAGGCCGTGCCGCGCCACCAGTGGCCCGATTTTCAGAGCGAGGCATTTTTACCCTGGGTCGACTATATCGGCCTGCTCTGGGCCCTGCTGATGGCAGAGCAACAGCCCTCACTCGACTATGACACCCTGATCGCCATCAACCGGCAACGACTGGAGTAACAGATGATAAACAAGGTGCGCTGGCACAAGCCGAAAACCTGGGGTCTGCTGCTGATCGGCCTGCTGCTGACCGGCTGCTCCACCCGGGTGATCTACTACTGGCTCGATACCGCCATCATCTGGCAGCTGGATGACTACTTTGCCCTCTCCTATTCGCAGAAGGATCTGCTCAGCCGCGAAGTGAAGGGGCTGATGGCCTGGCACCGCCAGCACGAGCTGCCGCGCTACGCCAAGGATCTCGATGCACTGGCCAAGGCGGTGGCCAGCCCCATGACGCCGGAGCAGATCTCGACCAACCTAGATGCGGTGCAGCAGAGTCTGACCCGCACGCTGGAAAACACTATCCCCCGCGCGGTCAGGCTGGCGCGCACCCTGACCGATGAGCAGGTGGCCCGCTTTATGACCGATCGGGTCAAGCGGCAACAGGAGCGGCAAAAGGACTTTGCCACTGAGCCCAAAGAGCAGATGCTGGCAGAGTTTCGCGACAAGATGAACAAGCGGCTCGAGTTCTGGATTGGCGAGGTGAAACCGGCACAGGCACCACTGGTGGCCCAGTGGGCCGAATGGCAATACGAGCTGATGCCCCCCTGGCTCGAGTTTCAGGAGTCCTGGACCCAGGAGCTGGACAGGCTGATGAAGCAGCGCCAGAGTCCCGACTTTACCCGCGAGCTGACTGACCTGCTGGCCGAGGGGGATGGGCTGATGGATGGCCGCTTTACCGGCTATACCGAACAGTCGCGCCAGCGTACCGTCAACTGGCTGAGCGCCATGAGCCAGTCGCTGGATATCTCCCAGCGGGCTCATCTCTACTCCCTGCTCAAGGGTTATGCCCGCGACTTCAAGCAGATGAGCGGCAGCTGACAGCCAGCACCGAATGGTGCCATGTGCCCGGGGCAACCTTGTTCAAACCGGGCGCTTATGGTAGTTTGCCCTTCCTATTTATCGGGAATTAACTTTTTGCGCCTTATCGACAAAGTAAAACTGGTGCTGGTAACTCTGGTTATCGCCCTCACCCTGCTTTGTTCCATCGCCCGAATGGAAGGCCCGCTGCTACCCGCATCTCCCCAGAGTGAACAGCAGCAGACTCAGGTGTTCAATCAGCTTAGCGACAGCGATGATGGCATCATCAAGTTTGTCGGCAGCCATCAGAATCACCTGCTGCGTCTCGAACAATCCCTGCGCAGTGACAACCAGCCCAAGAGTGTGGTCTACGAGCTGATCCAGAGCTGGTCGGCCCAAGCCATCCTGCTGTTGCTGCTCGGCTGGCTGATGCTGGCCCCCGAGCTCTATCACAAACAGAGTTTTCGCGATCGCTTTGGCGCGATCCACCGGCGCCATCTGCAGCGCCAACATCTGCAATACCGCTTCACCCAGAGCTATCTGAACGCCTGACCCCGGAGGGGCTGGCACATCCACTGTTTGCTCATCTCCTCTTCCTGACGGATCCGGCGGCTGCCTGATCCGCATCTGATACATCCCATTTTTTGCGCCTTGCCGAGCCTTGTTGCTATCGGCCCAGGCACCATTCTCCTGACAGAGGCTTGTTTGCCATGAGAAAGAGCAATCGCACCGTTCTCAACCGCATGAGCAAGTGGCAGTACGCACTGCTGTTGTTGATGCTGTTGACCTTTACCTTTTACTCCCTGCCCACCTTTTTCGGTGAGCAGCCCTCCCTCGGCCTGCACGGACAGCAGCGCCTGACCGCTCAGCAGCAGATGTTGCTGAGCGACAAACACCTGACCCCGCTCAAGGTGATCGAGCAACCTGAGCGGGTCGAGCTGGTCTTTGCCAGCCAGGGCGATCAGCAGCGCGCCAAGCAGTTGCTGGAGCAGCAAGGGGTCGATAGTGCCGCCCTCACCCTGGAGTTTCACTCCAACGCGCCAGCCTGGATCACCCGCCTCGGCGCCGATCCCATCAAGCTGGGACTGGACCTGCGTGGTGGCTCCCAGCTGCTTATCGGTGTGGACGTGGACTTTGTCATCGACAATCAGACCAAGAATCTGGTGGATACCCTGCGCACCCGCTTCCGTGAAGCCAACCTGCGCGGCGCCAGCGTCACGCGCAGCGCACAGGGCGCCGTAGCCGTCACCCTGCCGGAGGTCGCCGAACAGGAGAGCTGGCTCGCCATCATCAAGGAGAGTGCCGGTACCCGTCAGGATCAGTGGAAGCTGACCCGCTCCGGCAATGATCTGAAACTGGTGCTGAGCGAGGCGGAGCGTACCCTGCTGGTCAACAACGCCGTGACCCAAAACCTGTCGATCCTGAAAAAACGGATCAATGAGCTCGGCATCGTCGAGGCATCGGTGGTGCGTCAGGGGCAGGATGGCATCCGTATCGAACTGCCCGGGGTACATAACCCCAAGCAGGCAAAAGAGGTGATCGGGGCCACCGCCTCGCTGGCCTTCTACGAGGCCAAAGCCGACAGCCACTTCTACATCGCCGATCGCAACGGTCAGGCCGTCGGCATGGCGCGCAAGCCGGTACTCACCGGCGAGCACATCGTCGATGCCCGCGCCAACATGGGCGAAATGGGTCAACCGCAGGTCAATATCGTGCTCGACACCCTGGGTGGCAGCAAGATGAACCAGTTCAGCCGCCAGCATGTGGGCAAGCCGATGGCGACCGTCTTCACCGAGTACAAGACCAACGCTCAGGGCAAACTGCGCGCCCAGAGCGAGGTGATCAACGTCGCCACCATCCAGACCGCCCTTGGCAACCAGTTCCGCATCACCGGCATTGGCAGTCTGCCGGAAGCGCAAGAGCTGGCCATGCTGCTGCGTGCCGGCGCCCTCACCGCCCCTCTCAAGATCCTGGAAGAACGCAGTATTGGCCCGACGCTGGGGATGCAGAATATCGAGGCGGGCTTCACCGCGCTGGCCTTCGGTATGGCAGGCATGATGCTGTTCATGATGGCCTGGTACCGCAAATTCGGCTGGGTTGCCATCACGGCGCTGGTCGCCAACCTGTTGATGCAGGTCGGCATGCTGGCGGTGCTGCCGGGCGCAGTGCTGACCCTGCCGGGGATCGCCGGTTTGGTACTGACGGTGGGCATGGCGGTGGATACTCATGTGCTGATCTTCGAGCGGATCAGGGACCGTCTGCGAGAAGGGGGCTCACTGGCCAACGCCATCGACTTTGGCTATCGCTCGGCCTTCCACACCATTTTCGATGCCAACATCACTACGCTTATCTGCGCTGTGGTGCTCTACTCCATCGGCTCCGGGCCACTGCAGGGCTTCTCTATCACCCTCATTCTGGGTCTGCTCTCCAGCATGATCACCGGGATCTGGGGAACGCGCGCCATCATCAATCCTCTGTGGGGACGCAGCAGCGAGCGCACGCTGAAAGTGTAACGGGACAGTTGTCCCTCTGATGAGCAGCTTTGGCTGCGCCATCGGCTATGGATATGGCCGGAGCGGCCAAAGCAGAACACTATTTTCCCGGCGTGTCGCGACACGTCGTGATGGGCCAACAGCCTGATGCTGGCTGGCCAAGGAGAGAATTATGTTGAGAATGATCGTTGCCATGGGGCTGACCCGTTGGCGCTATATCGGCCTGTGGGCTTCCATCCTGCTGACCGTGGCCAGCGTCGCCATCTTGCTGGTGAACGGCCTCACTCTGGGGCTCGATTTTACCGGCGGGATCCTGCTGGAGTTTCATATCCAGACCCTGAAAGAGGCCCATGAGCTCAATGCCATGCTGGCCTCCCCGCTGGCGGGAGCCGTTGAGCTGAGTTCGGCCGGTATTCCCGGCGAGTGGCTGATCAAGCTGCCCCCCCACGAACTGCCCTGGCCCGCGGCAGATCTCGCCACCATGCTGACCCAGCAGTTGGGGATGCCGGTCGAGTTGCTGCGCACCACCATCGTCGGCCCTCAGGTGGGTGCCGAGCTGTTCCAGCAGGGGATGCTGGCGGTGCTGGTCGCTTCGCTGGCGATGTCGGCCTATCTGGCGTTTCGTTTCGAGTGGCGTCAGGCCATCGGAATCCTGCTCTCGGTAGTCCATGACGCCATCGTGGCACTGGGACTGCTGTCACTCTTTCAGATCGAATTCGATCTGAACATCATCGCCGGTTTGATGGCGGTAATCGGCTACTCCCTCAACGACAGCATCGTCATCTCGGACAGGCTGCGGGATCTGCTGAGCTCGCGTACCCAGATGGGCATCCACGAGTGCTCCGATGTGGCCATCAAGGCGACCTTCAGTCGCACCATGATCACCTCGGGCACCACCCTGTTTACCGTGGGCGCTCTGTTGCTGTTTGGCGGTGACGCTCTCTACGGCTTCTCCTTCACCCTGTTTGCCGGGATCCTGGTGGGCACCGTCTCCTCCATTACCGTCGCCTCGACCGTGCAGGAGCTGCTTGGGCTCACCCCGCAGGCCTACCAGAAGAAGAGCGAGGAGCCACTGGCCAACGCAGCCTGAACCTTGTTAATCAGACCCGGCTCACCGGGTCTCAACAAACCGGGCCCCTGCCAACCATTGGCAGGGGCTTTTTCATCCCTCCTCTCTCGCCGCCCATTTTGTCGTTCGACTCGCCTCAATTGACAACTGACCATATTGAAAGCAATGACGGATCAACCCGTCATTTTTAATAACAAAAAGGTCATTTTATTACGTCAGAAACCATAAAATGTGACTGAAAGCACTTTCTTGAGGGCTCAAAGGAGGCAACATTGTAGTGATTTATCTACAAAGGGATATGAGATGTTGTTACAACCTGCCAATACAGCAAAATCCAGACAGTTGCTGAACGAGACCATGGCTTTGGTACTCGCAGGAGGGCGGGGTAGTCGCCTCAAACAGTTAACCGACAACCGTGCAAAACCTGCCGTTCATTTCGGCGGCAAATTCCGCATCATCGATTTCGTGCTCTCCAACTGCATCAACTCCGGCATCCGTCGGGTCGGTGTCGTGACCCAGTACAAATCCCACAGCCTGTTGCGCCATCTCCAATCGGGCTGGTCTTTCCTGCGCTACCAGATGAACGAGTTTATCGATCTGCTCCCTGCCCAGCAGCGGGTGGATGAGGTGAACTGGTATCGGGGTACCGCCGATGCGGTCTACCAGAATCTGGATATCATCCGCGATCACGCCCCCAAATATGTGGTGGTGCTGGCAGGCGACCACATCTACAAGATGGATTACGCCGCCATGCTGCTCGACCACGTCAATATGGGCGCCAAGGTGACCGTTGCCTGCATCGACGTGCCACGCAGTGAAGCAAGCGCCTTCGGAGTGATGGCGGTGGATGATGATCGCAAGATCAATGCCTTCGTCGAAAAGCCTGCCAACCCGCCCGCCATGCCGGGCAAGGCCGACACCGCGCTGGCCTCAATGGGCGTCTATATCTTCGATGCGGAGTATCTCTATCAGCTGCTGGAAGAGGACATTGCCAACGAGCAATCCCATCACGATTTCGGCATGGACGTGATCCCCCGCGTGGTGAAAGAGGGCACCGCATTCGCTCACCCGTTTGGCATGTCCTGTGTCGGCTGCTGTCCGGATCGCCGCCCCTACTGGCGCGATGTGGGCACCGTGGACTCCTTCTGGGAGGCCAATATGGATCTCGCTTCCGTCACGCCTGAGCTCGATATCTACGATCAGGACTGGCCCATCTGGACCAGTCAGAACATGACTCCTCCCGCCAAGTTCGTGCAGGACCGAAACGGCCAGCACGGCATGACCATCAACTCCATGTTTGCCGGGGGCACCATCGTCAGTGGCTCTTTCATCCTGAGTTCGGTGCTCTTTACCAATGTGCGGGTCGACTCCTTCTGCACTCTGGATCAGGCCGTTATCTTCCCGGGTGTGGAGATTGGTGCCGGTTGCCGACTGCGCCGGGTGGTGATCGACAAGGGGTGCAAACTGCCGGAAGGCACAGTGATAGGTGAAAACGCCGATGAAGATGCACGTCGCTTCCACCGCTCCGAGCAGGGCATAGTGCTGGTCACCCAGGGGATGCTCACTCGCCTGAACAAAGAGCTGCAGGGAAAACAAAAGCGCTGATCCGCAGCCAGACGGGATCCCCCTTCCTACCGCAAAGGGAGCCATTATGGCTCCCTCTTTCTATGGCTGACCAGATAGCCACCTCACACCATCATTGCCATCGCGTTGCAGTCTCCCAGAGATACCATTTACTGTGGGTAAACAGCTGTGCAACGCAGCATTCACGCCCTCAAATCGTAAACATTAAATTACACAAAAACCATTATTCCTCCGAAAAAACCTCTGTATTATTCCTGTTCGCGCTATATAGCAGCTCCTTTATCTGACTTTTTAGCGGTAAACCCACTAGTTTCACTTGATTGTTTGTTTTTCCTTGGTAAGGTGAGGGCGGTTGCGTAACAAAGCAGGTACCAGTGTAAATATATAGGTACAACCGCTTTTGGCTTAATACAGTAGAGAGTATGAAATCATGCAAAGAGACCCCCTGAACAACATCCATATCCAGTCCGAACAAGTGATGATCACGCCTGCCCAGCTCAAGGAGAAGTTACCCATCTCCGACAAGGCGCTGGCATTCGTGCAAGGGGCCCGCAATACCATCGCCGACATCATTCACCGCCGCGATCACCGGCTGTTGGTGATCTGTGGTCCCTGCTCCATCCACGATATGGACGCCGCCAAAGAGTACGCAACCAGACTCAAAGCGCTGCATGATGCCTACCAGGACTCTCTCTACATTGTCATGCGGGTCTACTTTGAGAAGCCTCGCACCACAGTCGGCTGGAAAGGCTTTATCAACGACCCCAATCTGGATGGCACCTTCGATGTGGAGCTGGGGCTGCACCGTGCCCGCGAGCTGCTCTGCTGGCTGGCGGAGCTGGAGTTGCCGCTTGCCACCGAAGCGCTCGACCCCATCAGCCCGCAATACCTGGCCGAGCTCTTCTCCTGGTCAGCCATCGGCGCCCGCACCACCGAATCCCAGACCCACAGGGAGATGGCGTCCGGCCTCTCCATGCCGGTCGGCTTCAAGAATGGCACCGACGGCAACCTGGGGACTGCCATCAATGCGTTGCAGGCGGCCTCCTCCCCTCACGCCTTTATGGGGATCAACCAGCAGGGCCAGGTTGCACTGCTGCAGACCCAGGGCAACCCGGATGGCCACGTGATCCTGCGCGGCGGCAAACATCCCAACTACGACTCGGTCAACGTGTCGCTGGCGGAAGAGGCACTGGAAAAGGCGGGCCTGCTGCCCGGTCTGGTGGTGGATTGCAGTCACGGCAACTCCAGCAAGGATCACCGCTTGCAGCCCAAGGTGGCCGACAACGTCATCCACCAGATCCAGGAGGGCAACCGCTCCATCATCGGGGTGATGCTCGAATCCAACCTGTTCGAGGGAAACCAGTCCAGCGAGCAGCCCAAGGAGCAGATGCACTACGGGGTCTCCATCACTGATGCCTGCATCGACTGGGATACCACCGCCACCCTGCTGGCCCGCTGCCACAACCAGCTGGCTGACCCCCTCAAGGGCAGAACTGCACGGTAAGCCGTGGTATCTTGTCGTAACCTATTGAACAATCTGGGTATCACCGCTGGTGGCATCAAACCGCTCATGCCGTGATACCTTGTTGCATCTTGATTTTCAGGGCGCCGCCGCTCGCGGCGCCAGCAGGGACTGGATATGGCTGAAGAGTTGAATGTACTCAGGGATAAGATAGATGCGGTGGACAAGCAGCTGATCGATCTGCTGGCCGCCCGTCTGGCCCTGGTGGGAGAAGTGGGTGAAGTAAAAAGCCGCCACGGCCTGCCCATCTATGCACCGGATCGGGAGGCGAGCATGCTGGCCCGCCGTCGTGCCGAGGCCGAGCAGTTGGGAGTGCCCGGCGATCTCATCGAAGACGTGCTGCGCCGGGTGATGCGTGAATCTTATGCCAGCGAGAAAGATACAGGCTTCAAATGCATAAAGCCGGATCTTGGCAAGGTGGTCATCATAGGCGGTCAGGGCCAGCTTGGTCGGCTGTTCGGTCATATGTTCAGCCTCTCAGGCTATCGGGTCGAGACGCTGGAACAAGCCGACTGGCCGCGCGCTGACGAGATCCTCGCCGGAGCCGGTCTGGTGATGGTGGCGGTGCCCATCGATATCACCTGCCAGATCATCGACCGCCTCGGCAACCTGCCCGCCCACTGCCTGCTGGTGGATGTCACCAGCGTGAAAGCGGCACCGCTCGAACATATGCTGGCAGTACACAAAGGGCCTGTGCTGGGACTGCACCCCATGTTCGGGCCGGATGTGGCGAGTCTCGCCAAGCAGGTGATCGTCTGCTGCCAGGGTCGTGACCCCGCCGCCAGCCAATGGCTGCTGGATCAGATGACCATCTGGGGCGCCCGCTTGCAACAGGTGGAAGCCAAGGCCCACGATGAGGCGATGACCCTCATTCAGGCACTGCGTCACTTCGCCACCTTTGCCTATGGCTGGCACCTCTCCCGGGAGCAGGCCAATCTGGATCGCCTGCTGAGTTTGAGCTCCCCCATCTACCGGCTGGAGCTCGCCATGGTGGGGCGGCTGTTTGCCCAAGATCCCCACCTCTATGCCGACATCATTTTGTCGTCACCGCAGAATCTGGCGATGATCCGTCGCTACTACCAAAACTTCGGCGAAGCGCTGGGGCTGCTGGAGCGAGGAGACAGGGACGGTTTCATCGAGGCCTTCTCGCAAGTCTCCGGTTTCTTCGGCGAACATGCCGACCAGTTCCTGCGTGAAAGCCGCATGCTACTGGCCCAGGCCAACGACCGCCGCCAACACGGCTGATCCTGCAACAGTAGTAACAACTCATGCCACTCGGAAGGAGCCGCCACCGTTCATAACTGGATGCGAGCCAAAGATCTCCATTGGAAGGGGCGATTAAGCGTGCGGGTTGTCATTAACAATGGCAACCCGCTTTGCAACTAGTCTCGAAGCAAACCCAGTCCTACCTAATCGTCGCCATCTGCCGCACGCAGCGTTGCTCCCTGTCATCCACCCGCTTGGCAAACCAGGCGGTGGTGAGGTTGCGGGTGATTTTTGGGCTCTTTAGCTGTATGCCGGGCAGGATGGCGCGGGGCAGTCGCTTGCCCGCTTGCTTGTCGGCCAGGGTAAAGATGCGATGGTAGAGATCGGTCTCGGCAAATTCGGCGGTATCCCCTTTACGCAGGCTCTGGTGGATCGCCTGCTTGCTCATATTGACCCGGTTGGCGAGGGTGTAGACGGCCAGTTCGGTATTGCCCGGCAGATCCGAGTCATAGCGGATCAGATCCCCGTCCAGCGCCAGAGTTTTGCCACTCAAACGGCTGACGGCGGCTTGAAAAGCGGCATTGCGGCTGGCGTACCAGCCGGCGTTGAAGTCGGCAAAACGGTAGAGGGTATCCGGGTAGTCGACGGGATAACCGAAGATATGCTTGGTGCCAAACCAGATGCCGCCGCGACGGGTAAAGACTTCGTGGCGGATGGAATCCTTGATTGGATAGGGGTAGCCACGGGCGTTGGCCTCGGCAAAGGCGATGCTCACCTGCATCGGGCCGCCGGTATGCACCGGGTTGAGATTGCCAAACAGCGTCTTGCCCATCGGCAGCATGCTGATCATGTCTTCGAAGATTTCACTCATCTCCCGCTCGGTACGCAACTTGTCGATCCGCTCGGCGTAGCTCTTGCCGGTGGGCGAGTTGATGGAGAGTGCGGCCCGCACCATAAACTCGGGGATCAGCAGCTTGGCTGCCCGCGAGTTGATCTCTTTCCAGGCGATCTTGCCAAGGCCCGGCACCACGGGGTCGGCCTGATAGGTGGCTTCCTGCTCCGCCACCGCCAGCACGCTACAGACATTGTGATCATTGACCGTCACCCCCTGGGTGGTGAGCGCCGTCACCACGTCGTTGGCCCACCCCTGTTTGTCCGGCACCTGACGGGGCAAGAAGCGCACGATGCGGCTCTTCATATCCGCCGGTTTGCGCGGCTGCATGGCAGGCGGCGTTTTGGGGTTGCTCACGCTCGCCTCTTTGGCAGGCGCGGAGGCGGGATCACTGGCACAACCGGCCAGCAACAAGGCAGCGCAGAAGGCAAGAAGACGACAGGAAGGCAAAGCGGTCATAAGCATGTCCATTTTTTGTAGGCCCTACAGGCAGCGCCGCTGGCACTGCACTGACAAGCAAAGTGGGGCCATTGTAGAGGATTGCCTGCTGCAGTTGAAACCCGCGCTCGCAGCATCCCCTCCCCTTGCCAGCTTTTACCATCCCACGCGCCATCCGTTGTCTGCGATGCGGAACTCATGACCTTCCTAAATGGCTCACCCGCTCCGAACCGAACGCTTAGCGACAGATAAAAAGAAACCCCCACCATCGCTGGCGGGGGTTGGTCGTCTGGCAAATCGGGCTGATGCCCGCTGCAAACGCTTAGCGGTTTTTCACCTTCTGGTGCAGCTCCTGCACCGAGTTGACGTTAGCGGTGGCATCCACGCTGATGGCCATGCAGGTGGCAAACGCCTCATTCATGGTGGTGGTATACGCCACCTTGTTCTGCAAGGCGGCGCGACGCAGCTGCTTGGAGTCCTGGATCGCCACCCGCCCTTCGGCGGTGTTGACGATGTAGGTGTACTCGCCATTCTTGATGCGGTCGAGAATGTGCGGGCGACCTTCGTGAACCTTGTTGACCAAGCGCGGGTTGATGCTCGCTTCACCCAGCGCGACCGCGGTGCCGTGAGTAGCATCCAGCTCGTAGCCCAGCTCCAGCAGCTTGGCAGCCAAGTCAACCACCTGCGCCTTGTCGCTGTGACGCACTGACAAGAGGGCTCGACCCTCTTTCGGTACGGCGTGGTTGGCACCCAGCTGCGCCTTGGCATAGGCCTCGGCAAAGCTGCTGCCAACCCCCATAACCTCACCGGTAGAGCGCATCTCTGGCCCCAGCAGCGGGTCAACCCCCGGGAACTTGGCGAACGGCAGTACCACCTCTTTCACCGAGTAGTAGGGCGGGATGATCTCTTTGGTGAAGCCCTGTTCTTGCAGCGACTGACCGGCCATCACACGGGCGGCAATCTTGGCCAGCGGAGCACCGGTCGCCTTGGAGACAAACGGCACGGTACGGGCGGCACGCGGGTTCACCTCGATGAGGTAGATGTCATCGCCCTTGACCGCGAACTGCACGTTCATCAGGCCGATAACGCCGAGCTCCAGCGCCAGCTTGCGCACCTGCTCGCGGATCTCGTCCTGAATCTTCTTGGACAAGGTATAGGGAGGCAGGGAGCAACCGGAGTCACCGGAGTGGATACCGGCCTGCTCGATGTGCTCCATGATGCCGCCGATGACTACATCGGTGCCGTCGCAGATGGCATCCACGTCCAGCTCGGTCGCATCGTCCAGGAAGCGGTCCAGCAGTACCGGCGATTCGTTGGAGACGCTCACCGCCTCGGCGAAGTAGCGACGCAGATCCTGCTCGTCATAGACGATTTCCATGGCGCGGCCACCCAGCACGTAGGAGGGGCGAACCACCAGCGGGTAGGTAATGCGCTCGGCCAGCAGCACGGCCTGTTCCAGCGCGGTGACGGTGCCGTTTTCCGGCTGCTTGAGGCCGAGGCGCTCGACGGCAGACTGGAAGCGCTCGCGGTCTTCGGCGCGGTCGATGGCATCCGGGCTGGTACCGATAATCGGCACGCCGTTGGCTTCCAGTGCACGGGCCAGTTTCAGCGGGGTCTGGCCACCGTACTGAACAATCACGCCCTTGGGTTTTTCGATGCGTACGATTTCCAGCACATCTTCCAGGGTCACCGGCTCGAAGTAGAGACGATCCGAGGTGTCGTAATCGGTAGAGACGGTCTCCGGGTTGCAGTTGACCATGATGGTCTCGTAACCATCTTCGCGCAGGGCCAGCGCCGCGTGCACGCAGCAGTAGTCGAACTCGATACCCTGACCGATACGGTTCGGGCCACCGCCGATGATCATGATCTTGTCGCGGTTGCTCGGGGCCGCTTCGCACTCCTCGTCATAGCTGGAGTACATGTAGGCTGTGTTGGTAGCGAACTCGGCGGCGCAGGTATCGACCCGCTTGTAGACCGGGAAGATGTTGTGGCGGGCGCGCAGTTTGCGAACTTCCCCTTCGGCCACACCGAGGATCTTGGCCAGACGGGCATCGGCAAAGCCTTTGCGCTTGAGGGCGCGCAGGAAGTCGGCATCGAGACCGGCCATGCCGCGCTCTTTCACCTCTTCCTCCAGCTTCACCAGGTCTTCAATCTGTACCAGGAACCAGGGGTCAATCTTGGTCAGCTTGAAGATGCCATCCATGGAGAGACCGGCGCGGAACGCATCGGCGATGTAGAAGATACGGTCGCTACCTGCATCCTGCAGCTCGTGACGGATGCGGGTCAGGGAGTCCGGGGCATTGAGGTCAACCATGGGGTCGAAGCCGGTTTTGCCGGTCTCGAGGCTGCGCAGGGCCTTGTGCAGGGACTCCTGGAAGTTACGGCCGATAGCCATCACTTCACCGACCGACTTCATCTGGGTCGTCAGACGGTCGTTGGCACCGGCGAATTTTTCGAAGTTGAAGCGCGGCACCTTGGTGACCACGTAGTCGATGGCCGGCTCGAAGGAGGCCGGAGTACGGCCGCCGGTGATGTCGTTCATCAGCTCGTCTAGGGTGTAACCGATGGCGAGTTTGGCTGCGATCTTGGCGATGGGGAAACCGGTCGCCTTGGAGGCCAGCGCGGAGGAGCGCGACACCCGCGGGTTCATCTCGATGATGACCATGCGGCCATCTTTCGGGTTGATACCGAACTGGACGTTGGAGCCGCCGGTCTCGACGCCGATCTCGCGCAGCACCGCCATGGAGGCGTTGCGCATCAGCTGGTACTCCTTGTCGGTCAGCGTCTGGGCTGGCGCGACCGTGATGGAGTCACCGGTGTGGATACCCATGGGGTCGAAGTTTTCGATGGCGCAGACGATGATGCAGTTGTCGTTGCGATCCCGCACCACCTCCATCTCGTACTCTTTCCAGCCGATCAGCGACTCGTCGATGAGCAGCTCTTTGGTCGGCGACAAGTCCAGACCGCGCTCGCAGATCTCGACGAACTCTTCGGTGTTGTAGGCGATGCCGCCACCGGAGCCACCCATGGTGAAGGAGGGACGGATGATGCAGGGGAAGCCGACCATCTGCTGCACGCCCCACGCCTCTTCCATATTGTGGGCGATGCCGGCACGCGGGCACTCCAGGCCAATGCTGCGCATCGCCTTGTCAAAACGGGAGCGGTCTTCGGCCTTGTCGATGGCGTCGGCGGTGGCACCGATCATCTCGACACCGAACTCGGCCAGCACGCCGTGCTTCTCCAGTGCCAGTGCGCAGTTAAGCGCAGTCTGGCCACCCATGGTGGGCAGGATGGCGTCCGGGCGCTCTTTCTTGATGATTTCGCGCACCACTTCCCAGGTGATGGGCTCGATGTAGGTGGCGTCAGCCATCTCCGGGTCGGTCATGATGGTGGCCGGATTGGAGTTGACCAGAATGACGCGGTAGCCCTCCTCGCGCAGGGCTTTGCACGCCTGGGCGCCGGAGTAGTCAAATTCGCAGGCTTGGCCGATGACGATGGGGCCGGCGCCGAGGATCAGGATGCTCTGAAGGTCGTTACGTTTTGGCATGAAACTCTTTCCTCTATTTCTTAGGCGCGATACTGCTTAATCAATTCAATAAAGTGGTCAAAAAGACCGGCACAGTCGTGCGGGCCCGGGCTCGCTTCGGGGTGCCCCTGGAAGCTGAAGGCCGGACGGTCGGTGCGATGGATACCTTGCAGGGAACCATCGAACAGGGAGACGTGGGTGGCGCGCAGGCAATCCGGCAGGCTGTTCTCGTCTACCGCAAAGCCGTGGTTCTGAGCGGTGATCATCACAGTGTTGTCATCGAGGCTCTTCACCGGATGGTTGGCGCCGTGGTGGCCAAACTTCATCTTGACGGTCTTGGCACCGGAGGCCAGACCCAGCAACTGGTGACCCAGACAGATGCCGAATACCGGCGTGTTGGTATTAAGGAAAGCCTTGATGGCCTCGATGGCGTAGTCGCACGGCTCGGGGTCGCCGGGGCCGTTGGAGAGGAAGATGCCATCCGGGTTCATCGCCAGTACCTCGGCGGCCGGGGTCTTGGCAGGCACCACGGTCAGGCGGCAGCCACGGTCAACCAGCATCCGCAGGATGTTGCGCTTGACGCCAAAGTCATAGGCTACCACGTGGTATTTCAGCTGGTCGGCATCCGGGGTGACGTGCCCCTTGCCAAGCTGCCAGCTCCCTTCGGTCCAGTTGTACGCCTCACCAACCGTCACCTCTTTGGCCAAGTCCATCCCCTTCAGACCGGGGAAGGCGCGGGCCTGTTCGAGGGCATAGGCTTCATCGACCTGTTTCCCGGCCAGAATGCAGCCAGCCTGAGCGCCTTTCTCGCGCAGGATGCGGGTCAGTTTACGGGTGTCGATGTCGGCGATGCCAACGATGTTGTGAGACTTGAGGTATTCGGAGAGGGATTGCTGATTGCGGAAATTGGAGGCAAGTATCGGAAGGTCCCGGATGATCAATCCCTGAGCATGGATCTGACTGGACTCTTCATCTTCGCTGTTGGTGCCGGTGTTGCCTATATGGGGGTAAGTGAGGGTGACTATCTGACGGGAATAAGAGGGATCGGTGAGGATTTCCTGATAGCCCGTCATCGACGTATTGAAAACCACTTCACCAACGGAACATCCCTCGGCGCCTATCGACACGCCTTTGAACACAGTTCCATCTTCCAGCACTAGCAATGCAGTGTGATTCAAGACAACCTCCAGTTATTTAGCTTTAAATTCAGCAATTTACCTGGGTGTTGCGGGCTCGGTTCCGGTCTTGGACAGGACTCGAACCCGGCAGATTTCTGGCAAATTGGGCGCATTCTACTTAAAAAAAGTGGCATTTCAACGTCTTTTCTCAGATGAAATGCATCTAAATTCAATAAAAAGGCAACATTACCCATTATCTATGCACTCAATCGCTTTGCAACCCCCTCCCACGAAAGAAAAGGAAAAACCACCACCAAAAGATGCCACCAAGCTAGCGATAGCGACAAAAACAAACAAAAAAAACCAATTGAAACAATGACTTTAATTTTCACTAAAAAAAACATTAATGACAGATTTAACGTTTTTACGATGACAAAAGTGAACATGAAAAATGGAAAACGTTTTTCTGCGTTTGAATTTTTAGTCCTTTCCACTCCGTGTAAACAAATGGCTTCATCCGCCATAAAGATGCTCAAATCTGTTACCTGGTGATGACATTCAGGAAGGGGAAATCTGGCGGATAAAGCAATAGTGTGACTTATAAGGCATTCAGATAAAAATTGAAGGCAGTGCGTCTTTTTATACAAACTCTGACTAACTGACAGCAAAAACCCCGGCAAGCCGGGGTTTTTCACTGGGTAGCAGTAATACGAAAGTGCCGTACAGAGGCATCACTTGAGATTGAGCACATCCTGCATGTCATAAAGACCGGCACCCTGCTGACCAAGCCACTTGCCCGCTCGCACAGCACCGTTGGCGAAGGTCAGGCGACTGGAGGCCTTGTGGCTGATCTCCACCCGCTCGCCGATATCGGCAAACATGACGGTATGCTCCCCCACCAGATCGCCGGCGCGAATGGTGGCAAAGCCGATGGTATTGCGATCCCGCTCGCCAGTGATCCCCTCGCGGCCATAGACGGCACACTCCTTGAGATCGCGGCCCAGGGTTTTGGCGACCACTTCACCCATGGAGAGCGCAGTACCGGATGGCGCATCCACCTTGTGGCGATGGTGCCCTTCGATGATCTCGATGTCGGTATAATCCCCCATCACCTTGGCGGCCTGCTCCAGCAGTTTGAACACCAGGTTGACCCCGACCGAGTAGTTGGAGGCGAACACGATACCGATCTGCTTGCCCGCCTCTTTCAGGGCGGCCTTGCCTGCATCATCAAAACCGGTGGTGCCGATCACCATCTGCTTGTGGTGGGCCAGCGCAAAGGCCAGATTGGCCAGGGTCACCTCGGGGCGGGTGAAGTCGATGATAAGATCAAACTCGTCACGCACCTTGTCAAGACTGTCACTGATGGCCACACCCAGATGGCCCAGCCCATTGAGCTCACCGGCATCAAGACCGATCACCGCCGAGCCCGGCCGCTCCAGCGCAGCACCAACCACCACGCCATCGGTGTTGGTGATGGCCTCCAGCAGCACCTTGCCCATACGACCATTACAGCCCATCACAGCCACACGGATCGGATTGTCCATCTCCACCCTCTCATCTCTTTTAATTATGGAAAGAGACCGTTTTACCAGCCTGTGCCAGCTTTGAAAAGCCCACAGTGAGCCAGCAGAGACAACCGACAAATAAACGAAAATATTTAATTTAATCCGAACATTTAACGGATTTAGTCAGAGTGACAAAATCGAAAGATAAAAACACCTATCCATCTGGACGTCTATCTTGACCAGGCGAGGTTGACTCACTACTGTGGGCACCCCAATGCGGCAGGATGCCCGCCCTGTTTTCCCCCTATCCCTATCCGATACAGGTACAAAGCAGTTTATGACAGGAGGTCATTGTTCAATTTCAGAGGAACACATGATCCAGACTCAACCCAGTGCCAGGGCCTTGCTGCCACTTCTGGTTTTTCTCGCACTCTTTATCGGTACCGGTACCTGGCTGACCCTGCAGGGGGTCGAGTTCGCCTTCTATCAACTGCCCGCTCCGGTTGCAGCCTTGCCTGCGGTGATGCTCGCCCTGCTGCTTGGCAAAGAGAGCTTCAACAGCAATCTGGAGACCTTCTTCAAGGGAGTCGGCCACAGCAATATCATGGCGATGTGCCTTATCTATCTGCTGGCGGGCGCCTTTGCCAGCGTGGCCAAGGCCACCGGCGGGGTTGATGCCACCGTGGCGCTGGGTCTCTCCCTCATCCCTGGCTGGGCGCTGTTGCCCGGGCTGTTCCTCATCTCTGCCTTTATTGCTACCGCCATGGGCACCTCCATGGGCACCATAGGTGCCGTGGCGCCGGTCGCGCTGGGCGTGGCACAGGCGGCCGGTATTGATCCGGTGCTGATGGCGGGAACCATTCTCTCCGGCGCCATGTTTGGCGATAACCTCTCCATCATCTCCGACACCACCATCGCGGCCACCCGCAGCCAGGGGTGCGAGATGAAGGACAAGTTCCGCGAGAACTTCAAGATTGCGGCCCCAGCTGCCATCGCGGTGATCCTGCTCTATCTGACCCTGGGCTCAGTGGGTGAATCCCCTGCCAACGGCAGCGCCATCGAGCTGTTCAAGGTGATGCCTTATCTGCTGATCCTGGGGCTGGCGCTCGCCGGGGTGAATGTGTTTGTGGTGCTGGGGATCGGTATTCTGGCCGCCGGAGCAGTGGGCATGATCAACGGCTACGCCATCGGTCAGTTCAGCAAGGATATCTATCAGGGCTTTACCGGCATGCAGGAGATCTTCCTGCTCTCCATGCTGATCGGCGGTCTCGGCGCCCTGATGGAACGTCAGGGTGGACTGGCATGGATCAGCGAGCGCATCAGCGCCCTGATTGCCCGTTTCACTCGCGAGCACAATGGTGAACAGAACGAGAAAGCCGCCGAGCTCGGCATCGCTGGGGTGGTGAGCCTCACCAACCTCTGCACCGCCAACAACACGGTGGCTATTATCGTCGCCAGCAAGGTAGCCCGGGATCTGGCCGAACACCACGGTGTCACCCCGCGCCGCGCCGCCTCCATGCTCGATATTTTCTCCTGCGTGGTACAGGGTCTGATCCCCTGGGGCGCACAGGCGCTGCTGCTGGGCTCCATCTTCGCCCTGTCACCGCTGGCGGTAGTGAGCATGAGTTTCTACCCGATGGCGCTCGCGGTGGCGGCACTGATTGCCGTGTTCGTGAAGCACCAGATGCGCGGCAAAGCTGACAAGTAACAGACCAGACGCTGGCGCGCCGACATGCTGTCAACAGGGGCCACACCCTGGCCCTTGTTGACTCACTATCGGATCAGCCAGCATTTATCCCACCGTTCCGGGCATCAGCCGTCCGGGACGGGGTTTCCCTGTCCCCCTTAACGTCAAGAGTGAATGTGCTAAGGTAGAGCGCGTTCAAGCCATCGATGCGCAGCTATACCAGAGGTTCCCCATGCATGAGTCCCAACCCGAACGTCAATCCCTGCGCCAACTGGTTCGTCAACGCCGCAAAAATCTGAGTCCGGCCGAGCAGCAAGCGGCGGCCCAACAGCTGCTGGCCCAGTTCAAGCAACACCCCGAGATCCTCGCCGCCAAACGCATTGCCCTCTATCTGGCCAATGACGGGGAGATCAATCCCTTGCCCACCATCCATTGGCTGTGGGCCCAGCACAAAGAGGTCTACCTGCCGGTGCTCCACCCCTTTACTCCGGGTCACCTGCTCTTTTTGCGCTATACCGCCACCAGCCCCATGGTACGCAACCGCTACGGAATCGAAGAGCCGGAGCTGGATATCCTGCAGGTGGTGCCCCACAGCACGCTCGATCTTATCTGCACCCCGCTGGTCGCCTTCGATGCCCAGGGCAATCGTCTTGGCATGGGGGGCGGCTACTACGATCGCACTCTCGCCATCTGGCATGAGCACAAGCTGGGCCCCAAGCCGCTCGGCATTGCCCACGACTGCCAGCAGGTGGATGCGGTCCCGCAAGAGGAGTGGGATGTACCGCTGCCCCAGATCATCACCCCGAGCCACTGCTGGCGCTTTGAATAGGCTGTTTTTGGCAGGCAGCCCCTGCTTTGTGCGCGCAAACGCAGAATAAACAGGCAAACGATTTACAAAGTCCCTCTTTTTGCCCCGGAACGTGAGCAACAAGGTCGCGACGGGGTACCGGGTTGGATATAATGCGCCCGCTTTTTTCTTAAGGAACGATCATGACTCAAGATGAAATGAAGAAGGCGGCCGGTTGGGCTGCGCTCAAGTATGTGGTTCCCGGCACCATCGTCGGGGTAGGCACCGGCTCTACCGTCAACCACTTTATCGACGCGCTGGCGACCATGAAGGACGAGATCAAGGGGGCGGTATCCAGCTCCGTTGCCTCCACCGAGCGCCTCAAGGGCTTCGGCATCACCGTATATGATCTCAACGAGATCGACGCCCTCTCCGTCTATGTGGATGGCGCCGACGAGATCAACGCAACCCGCGATATGATCAAAGGCGGTGGCGCAGCCCTGACCCGCGAGAAGATCGTTGCCGCCGTCGCTGACAAGTTCATCTGCATCATCGACAACACCAAGACCGTCGACGTGCTGGGCCAGTTCCCGCTGCCGGTGGAAGTGATCCCGATGGCCCGCGAATACGTGGCCCGCGAAATTCGCAAACTGGGTGGCAACCCGGTGTGGCGTGAAGGCGTGGTCACCGACAACGGCAACCACATTCTGGATGTGAAAGGCATGGCCATTACCGACGCCAAGGCACTGGAAGTACGACTGAACGCCATTGTTGGTGTGGTCACCAACGGCCTGTTCGCCGCGCGCGGCGCCGACGTGGTCCTGATCGGTACGCCTGACGGCGTGATTACCCAGTAATCCCGACACCGGCAGCACAGTGCAGCGGCATCCTCCCTCGCACGCCAGCGCCACTCTGCCACCTCTGACGCAGCAGCGGCGTTGATTGAGCCCCGGGATGGGATATGACCCAAACATTGCACTGTGAATAAATGACGGCGCCTGATGGCGCCGTTTTTATTTATCCCTCAACAAGTTGCATACGGATGTTTACAACATTCGTTGATAACTTCAAAGAATTTGACTTTCGTCACAAATATTCCCTCTCCCAAACGTTTTTGCTACTTTACGGTTTTCTTCGCACACCAAATCTGCACTTACGTTTGCACATACAGAGGGATCGTCATGACTGCCAAGTTTTCGTTGGACAAGGATAAAATCAAGGTTCTGCTGCTGGAGGGGGTTCACCCCAACACCGTAGAGACCTTTCGTGCCGCAGGTTACACCAGTGTGGAGTATCTCAAGACCTCGCTCTCCGAAGAGGAGCTGATCGAGCAGATCCGCGACGTCCATTTCATCGGGCTGCGCTCCCGCACCCAGATCACCGAGAAGGTACTCGACGCCGCCAACAAGCTGGTCGCCATCGGCTGCTTCTGCATCGGTACCAACCAGGTCGAGCTGGAAGCGGCCCAGATCCGCGGTATTCCGGTCTTCAACGCCCCCTTCTCCAACACCCGTTCGGTCGCCGAGCTGGTACTGGGCGAGATCCTGCTGCTGCTGCGCGGCATCCCCGAGAAGAACGCCAAGTGCCATCGCGGCGTGTGGGAAAAACTGGCCAACCGCTCGGTGGAAGCGCGCGGCAAGAAGCTTGGCATCATCGGCTACGGCCACATAGGTACCCAGCTTGGCATCATCGCCGAGAGCATCGGCATGAAAGTTTATTACTACGATATCGAGAACAAGCTCTCGCTGGGTAACGCCATTCAGGTGCCGAGCATGGTCGAGCTGCTCAATATGTCTGACGTCATCAGCCTGCACGTGCCGGAGACCGCCTCAACCAAGAACATGATCGGTGCCGAGCAGCTGCGGATGATGAAACCGGGCGCCATCTTCATCAACGCCGCCCGCGGTACCGTGGTGGATATCGACGCCTTGGCTGACGTCATCAAGAGCGGCCATATCGCCGGTGCCGCCATCGACGTCTTCCCGGTCGAGCCCAAGTCCAATGACGAAGAGTTCCAAAGCCCGCTGCGTGGCCTGGAGAACGTCATCCTGACCCCGCACATCGGTGGCACCACCCATGAAGCGCAGGAGAACATCGGGCTGGAGGTGGCCAACAAGCTGGTCAAATACTCCGACAACGGCTCCACCCTCTCTGCCGTCAACTTCCCGGAAGTGTCGCTGCCGGGCCACAAGGGCTCCAGCCGCCTGCTGCACATTCACCGCAACCAGCCGGGCGTGATGAACCAGATCAACCAGATCTTCGCCGAAGAGGGGATCAACATCGCCGGTCAATACCTGCAGACCAGCAGCCATATCGGCTACGTGGTGATCGACGTGGAGACCGAGCACAGCGAGAAGGCGCTCGCCAAGCTCAAGGAGATCAACGGCACCATCCGAGCCCGCATTCTCCACTGATAGACCCTTATCTGCGCAGCAAAAAGCCCGTCGTGATGACGGGCTTTTGTATAAGCAGAACCTAAAGGCAGCGTGATGGCTTACCACCACCCCAACAGGTTGCGGCCTACCAGCGCGCCCCACACCAGGGCATTAAGGGCCAACGCGATAAAGACGGCGGCAGAGCCCAAATCCTTGGCGCGACCGGAGAGCTCATGATGCTCGGAGCCAACCCTGTCTACCACAGCTTCAATGGCGGAGTTGAGGATCTCGACGATCACCACCAGCCAGCTGATGACGATAAGCAGCAGGATCTGGTTGAGGGAATCGCCAATCCAGAAGGCAAGTGGCATCAGCAACAGGATCAGCATCAGCTCCTGCCGAAACGCCGCCTCGTTAATCCAGGCTGACTTGAGCCCCTTCATGCTGTAACCGGTTGCGTTGATGATGCGGGTGACCCCGGTTGCCCCTGGCTTTGCCACGCTATCTACCTCATTTGGAATCGATTTTGGCCTCACATCCTATCAGAGCCCCCCAAGGTTTCAATCAGGGGACTTTTGCTTTATTTTATCTCTTTGCTTTTTCGCCCCTTGCGGCTGACACCACCCACTCGAGACTTGAGTTGTATGTCCATTCACACAGATGAATTGCGCACCCGTCGCCTGGAGTCACTGATCACTCCGAGCGAGCTTGCACACGCGTTTCCGATCACCGATACCATTGCCCAGAATCTGCTGGATGCCCGTCGCGAAGTGGAAGCCATTCTGGCCGGAGACGATCAGCGCCTGCTGGTCATTGTCGGCCCCTGCTCTATCCATGATCCCGCTGCTGCTCGCGAGTATGCCCTGCGCCTCAACGCCCTGCGCGAGCAGTATAAAGAGAGCCTCTGCATCGTGATGCGCACCTACTTCGAGAAGCCGCGCACCATCGTCGGCTGGAAAGGGCTGATCAATGACCCGCGCCTTGATGGCAGTTTCGATGTAAACGAAGGGCTGAAACTGGCGCGCAAACTGCTGGTCGACATCAACGAGATCGGCATGCCCACCGCCACCGAATTCCTCGATATGGTGACCGGCCAGTATATTGCCGACCTCATCACCTGGGGCGCTATCGGCGCTCGCACCACCGAATCCCAGGTACACCGCGAGATGGCTTCGGCCCTCTCCTGCCCGGTCGGCTTCAAGAACGGCACCGACGGCAATACCCGCATCGCCATCGATGCGGTGCGCGCCGCCCGTCACAGCCACATCTTCTATTCGCCGGACAAAGACGGCAAGATGACCATCTACCGCACCGCCGGTAACCCCTTTGGTCATGTGATCCTGCGTGGCGGCCACCGCCCCAACTACGACACCGCCAGTGTCGATGAAGCCTGTGAAGCGCTTGCCGATGTGGGCCTGCCGGAGCGTCTGGTGGTCGATTTCAGCCACGGCAACAGCATGAAGGATCACCGCCGTCAGCTGCTGGTGGCGCAAGATATCTGCGATCAGCTGCGCCGCGGCCGTACCGGCATCGCCGGCATCATGGCAGAAAGCTTCCTGGTGGAAGGGCGTCAGGATGTGGAGAACGGCTGCGCCGCCACCTTCGGCCAGAGCATCACAGATGCCTGTCTGTCATGGAACGACACCGAAACCCTGCTGGCGATGCTGGCAGAGGCTGCACTGGTACGCCTTGCCAAGCGGCAAGCCTGAGCCCCGATGACGAGTATCGGCTGGCAGATAGTCCCCCTCGACGAGACGCTGCTGGCGCAGTGGGCAACCCTGCGCCAGCAGCTGTGGCCGCACCACGCACTTTCGGCCCACCTGCAGGAAGGGGTTGAGATGTTGGCCAATGCACATCTCAACGCCTTTCTGGCGCTGGATGAGCAGAGTCAGGCGGTAGGCTTTGCCGATGCAGCCCTGCGCCACGATTACGTGAATGGCTGCAACAGCAGCCCTGTGATGTATCTGGAAGGGGTCTATGTGCAACCGGCCTCGCGCCAGCGTGGGGTGGCCCAAGCCTTGATCGCTCAGGTGGCGCAGTGGGGCCGCGAGCTGGGTTGCCGGGAACTGGCCTCCGATGCCGCCATCGACAATCTTGACTCGCAGCAGATGCACCAACAACTCGGCTTTGCCGAAACGGAGCGAGTCGTATTCTTCAAAAAGGCCCTCGGCTGACGCCAGGGCCTTGCTTGTTTCTCACAAACTGGGCATAAACCAGACCCGGCCGCCCGCCTCGATGCGCTCGGTCTTTATCTGGAACACCTGCGCCAGCAGCGCCTCATCCACCAGCTCGACACCCCCTTCGCGCACCACCGCGCCCCCTTGCAGGCAGAGAATGCTGTCGGCCCAGTCGATGGCCAGATTGATATCGTGGATGGCGAGCACCACCAGCAAGCCCTGCCCGGCCAAGGTTTTCAGCAAGCGCAATAGCGCCAGCTGGTGATGCAGGTCGAGCCCCGCCAGCGGCTCGTCCAGCAGCAGCACCTTGCCGGTCGGATTGAGGCTCGGCCACACCTGCAGCAGGGTGCGGGCAATCAGCACCCGCTGCTGCTCGCCCCCCGACAACCGGCTGAAGTCACGAGCCAGCAAGGCTTCCAGCTCCAATGCCTCGCACAATGCATTTATCGCCTCGTTCTGTCTGGCAGGTGCAACCATCTCATCGAGCCCCAGGCTCAACACCTGAAACACCGGAATATGAAACAGCTGGGGCTGACGCTGGGGCAGCATGGCGCGCCGTTTGGCAAGCTCAGGCCAACTCATGTCAGTAAGCACTTCCCCCCCCAGCAGCACTGTGCCATCGGCGGGTAAAATCCCCGCCAGCGCCCCGAGCAGGGTCGACTTGCCACTGCCATTGGGGCCAAGCAGCGCCACCAACTGGCCGCCATGCCAGCGGATATCCAGGGGAGAGAGCCGTCCGGCAATGGCGAGTGCGCGCACCTCCAGCAGCGGCGCAGCAGCACGAGAAGAAACCGGCATGGGATCAGCGGGTGACATCGGTATCTTGCCTCAACAACGGGTAAATAAGGAGACTGCGCACCCCGACCAAATCATGCAGATATTTATGCAGCACCATCGGCAGTTTGCCTCAATAGCAGGTAGATAAAGAGCGGCGCCCCCACCGAGGCGGTGATGACGCCGATAGGCAACTCCCCCGCGCTCAGGGTGGATCGAGCAACCAGATCGGCCGCCAGCAGCAGGGCCCCGCCGCCAAGCGCCGAAGCAGGCAGCAGAAAGCGCTGATCGCTGCCACCGCAGAGCCGCAGCAGATGGGGCACCACCAACCCGACAAAACCGATGACGCCGCACAACGACACCGCCACACCGGTCAGCAGACAGACCGCCAGCACCAGCCGCACCCGCATCTTGTCGACATCCATCCCCATCAGGCGGGCCTGGGTCTCCCCCAGCAGCAACTGTTGCAGCGCCTTGCCCTGCCAGCAGAGCCAACCCAGGGTGAGCGGCAGCACCAGCCACCACCAGCCGAACTGCTGGCTGCCGTAAGAGAGGCTCCCCATCATCCAGAACATGAATTCACGCAAGGAGCCGTCGTCGGCAAAGTACATCAGCCAGGTCATGGCCGCATTGGTGAGGATGCCGATGGCCACCCCAAACAACAGCAAGCGAGCATGACCGAGACGCGCCCGGCGAGCCAGCCGAATGAGCAGCATGGTCACCAGCAGGGCGCCACCAAAGGCCGCCAGCGACAGCCCCCAGCCGGGCAGATAGAAGCCGAGGGACTTGGCCACCGCCATCGCCACCATGGCGGCAAGGCCAGCGCCGCTTGAAACGCCAAGCAGCCCGGGTTCGGCCACCGGGTTGTGCAGCATCACCTGCAACACGGCGCCGCCACAAGCAAGGGCTGCGCCAGCCAAGAGGGCCAGCAAGGCGCGCGGCAGGCGCAGCTCCAGCAGGATGCGCTGTTCGAGATCGCCAAGAGGCTGCCAGGGCAGCAGCACAAACTCGCCCCAGACGAGGGAGAAGAGAAACAGCAGCAGGGTCAGCAGCGTCAGGCCACAGAGCCAGCGCCGCTGCCAGCGCTGCTGGCGGGCGATAAGGGAGAGGTACAAGGAGGATCCCCGAATAACAAGGCTTTCCCCCGGCCCTGTCGCAGCGCCGGTGGAGAAGCAGGAAAAGGGCATGATAACAGTGGCTTGCCACCCAAGGTCAAGGCTGGTAACGCTTGGCCATCACCCTTATCTCGCCGCTGGCCACCAGATTTTGCAGCGCCACCAGCAAGGGCTGGCGCAGCGACTGGTGAGGTGAGTGCTTGCTCATCCCCAGATAGAGGGTCACCGGCGTGGCGGGGCGGTAGTCCGCCTTGCCTATCCGGCTGGCATTTCCCTGACTCAGGGCATAGTCCACCTGACAGTCGGTGCCAATCATCAGCGGCAGGTGACCGCGCTGCACCATGCGCAGCAGCTGATCTTCGGTGGGTACTCCGTGCTTGTCGAGGCGGCTGTCACTGTTGAAAGGCTCAAAGTAGGCCGAGTTGAGCACATAGCCCACCTTCACCCCCTGCAGATCGCGGTATTGGTGGATCCGGGCCACATTGACCGGCTGACCATAAAACGCGGGCCAGCACTGATAGTAGGCAGGCTGCAGATAGTCGATGAACTGCGCCCGCTCGGCGGTATAGGCGAGGCCAATCATCAGATCGACCTGACCGGTCTGCATCTGCTTGAGCGCCCTGCCCCACGGCATCCGCCGTACCTGCAACTCAATGCCGCTCGCCTGTTGCAACCGGCGCAGGATGTCCATGTCGAGCCCCTGCAACCGGCCATCCGCTTGCAGGATGCGAAATGGCGGCCACAGATCGGTGGCCACCGTCAGCGTCGGGGTCGCACACACCGGCATGGCAAATAACAGTAACAACACAATCCCGCATAACTTGCCCATCCCGTCGCATACCTCGCACGGCTTATCCTGTTGGTTAAAAATACCCTCCCGCACCACGTATGAAAACCCGTGGTTCAGGGATAAAATGCGCCGGATTTTCAAGGAGAACCCTATGAACCCGATTTTCACCAGTATCGGTCTGCTGCTCTGCAGCAACGTCTTTATGACCTTCGCCTGGTACGCTCACCTCAAGAGCATGAACCATAAACCCTGGATCATTGCCGCCCTGGTGAGCTGGGGTATCGCTCTGTTCGAATACCTGCTACAAGTGCCCGCCAACCGCATCGGCCATACGGTGATGAGCGTGGGCCAACTGAAAATCCTGCAAGAAGTGATCACACTCACCGTATTCGTCCCCTTCTCTATCTTCTATCTCAAAGAAGATCTGAAATGGGACTATCTCTGGGCAGGGCTCTGCATTCTCGGTGCGGTCTTTTTTGTCTTTCGCGAGAAACTGACCGGCGCCTGAGGCTGTACACTCAATATCATCCCGCTCATGGCATCTCATTGATCGACGAGGCAAAAAAATGGAATTGCGAGACATGTTACAGATCCTGGCCAAGCAGGATGGCTCAGACCTCTATCTGTCGACCGGCGCGCCCCCCTGCGCCAAATTTAACGGCGGCCTGCGCCCCCTCAACGAAACGCCGCTGGAGCCGGGGGAAGTGGCGCGGATCGCCGCCGAGATCATGGATGGCGAGCAGAAGCAGCAGTTCGAGAAGGATCTGGAGATGAACCTCGCCATCTCCCTGCCCCAGATCGGCCGCTTTCGAGTCAACATCTTCAAGCAGCGCAACGAAGTCTCTCTGGTGGCCCGCAACATCAAGACCGAAATCCCCCGCTTTGAAGATCTCAAACTCCCGCCTGTGCTGCTCGACACCATCATGGAGAAACGCGGTCTGGTACTGTTTGTCGGCGGTACCGGCTCGGGTAAATCCACTTCGCTGGCGGCGCTTATTGACCATCGCAACCGCAACAGCGGTGGCCACATCATCACCATCGAGGATCCGGTGGAGTTCGTTCATCGTCACCGCAAGAGCATCATCAACCAGCGGGAGGTTGGCGTGGATACCCGCAGCTTCCACGCAGCCCTGAAAAACACCCTGCGTCAGGCGCCGGACGTCATTCTTATCGGCGAGATCCGCGATCGCGAGACCATGGAACATGCGCTGGCCTTCTCCGAAACCGGCCACCTTGCCATCTCCACCCTGCACGCCAACAACGCCAACCAGGCGCTGGATCGCATCATCAACTTCTTCCCCGAGGAGCGCCGCCCCCAGCTGCTCAACGATCTGGGCAACAACCTCAAGGCTTTTGTCTCCCAGCGGCTGGTGAAAACCACCGATGGCGGTCGCCGGGCCGCAGTGGAGATCATGCTTGGCACCCACACCATCCGCGACATGATCAAGCGCGGCGAATTTGGCGGCCTCAAAGAGGTGATGGAAAAATCCAAGGCCCTCGGCATGGTCACCTTCGACAGCGCCCTGTTTGATCTGGTAGTGGAAGGGGTAATTGAGGAAGAAGAGGCGGTGAAAAACGCCGACTCGGCCAACAACCTGCGCCTCAAGATCAAGTTGTGGAAGGAGAAGGGGCAGATTGCCAGCAGCAGCGATGCCACTGGCTGGAGCCTCGAACCCACCAAGGACGAGAAGGGCGATTTTTTCTAACCTGCCCCTCGAGACCCCCGGGCCCGCCCGGGGTTCTCTTTATCCAGCACGGCTGACCCGACTGATCCCTCAGCTCACGCAGATCACAACCAGTCAGCACCAACGGCGAACGCGCTGGCAATACGCCACATATTCGTCGCCGAAACGGGCGCGCAACAGCCGCTCCTCCGGCATGATCTGAAAGCGAGTCAGCCAGGCCACCAGCACGATTGGCCCAACCCAGACCCAACTTCCACCCAGATAACAGCCCCAGGCGGCCAGCCAGCAGAGCAGACCCAGATACATGGGATTGCGGCTGACACGATAGACGCCACAGGTCACCAGACGGCTGGTGTGCTGCGGCTTGGTGGGGCTGACCGTGGTCTGGTGGTGACGAAACCGTTGCAGGGCACCAAAGCCCATGATGGCCCCCGCCACGACCAGCATAGCCATCAGCGCCATTACCCAAATGCCGGGCTGGCTCTCCCCTCTTAGCCACCACATGGCCCCGGCACAGAGCAGGAAGATCAGCGGTGGTGGCAAACGTAACTCAAGATTGACCATTTTCTTCCCCTGACGAGTGTCGGCCGAACCCGTGTTGCGGTAGACTCCCACCCAGTCAGCGCCTGTTGAGAGTGACAAAGATCATAATAATAACAACAAGTTGTGGTTAAACCACCACCAATGTGGCCGACCCCGTCCAAACTATCCAACGCGAATAACAAAAAGGAATCACCATGCACAAGAAAACTCTGCTGGCTACCCTGATCTTCGGCCTGCTCGCGGGCCAAGCCGTTGCGGCTCCCTATCTGCCCCTTGCGACGGATCATCGCAACGGCCAGGAGCAAACCGCCAGCAACGCCTGGTTGGAAGTGGATCTGGGCGCCTTTGAGCACAATATCCAGACCCTCAAGGATCGTCTCGGTGACAAGGGCCCGCAGATCTGCGCCATCATGAAGGCCGACGCTTACGGTCATGGCATCGACCTGCTGGTCCCCTCCGTGGTCAAGGCCAATATCCCCTGCATCGGCATCGCCAGCAACGAAGAGGCGCGCGTCGCCCGCGAGAAGGGCTTTACCGGCCGTCTGATGCGGGTGCGTGCTGCCACCCCGGATGAAGTAGAGCAGGCCCTTCCCTACAAGATGGAGGAGCTGATCGGCAGTCTGGTGAGTGCCCAGGGTATCGCCGATATCGCCCAGCGCCACCACACCACCATTCCGGTGCATATTGCGCTCAACTCCGCCGGCATGAGCCGCAACGGCATCGACCTGCGTCTGGCCGATGCCAAGCAGGATGCGCTGGCCATGCTCAAGCTAAAGGGGATCACCCCGGTCGGCATCATGACCCACTTCCCGGTTGAGGAGAAAGAGGACGTCAAGATGGGACTGGCCCAGTTCAAACTGGACTCCCAGTGGCTGCTGGAAGCGGGCAAACTGGATCGCAGCAAGATCACCATCCACGCCGCCAACTCCTTCGCCACCCTGGCCGTGCCGGACGCCTACTTCGACATGGTGCGCCCGGGCGGCCTGCTCTACGGCGACTCCATCCCCTCCCACACCGAATACAAGCGGGTGATGGCATTCAAGACCCAGGTCGCCTCGGTCAACCACTATGCAGCGGGCAACACCGTCGGTTATGACCGCACCTTCACCCTCAAGCGCGACTCCTGGCTCGCCAACCTGCCGCTGGGCTACTCCGACGGTTATCGCCGCTCCCTGAGCAACAAGGCCTATGTGCTGATCCAGGGTCAGAAGGTGCCGGTGGTCGGCAAGACTTCCATGAACACCATCATGGTGGATGTGACTGATCTGAAAGGGGTGAAACCCGGCGACGAGGTGGTGCTGTTTGGCCGTCAGGGTGACGCCGAAGTGAAACAGGCGGATCTGGAGGAGTACAACGGCGCCCTGCTGGCGGACATGTACACCATCTGGGGCTACACCAACCCCAAGAAGATCAAACGCTGATAACACGATATGAAAAAGGGCTCCCGCGGGAGCCCTTGTTGTTATTGCTTAATTGTCTGCCGCGCTCAAGCGGCCTTTTTACGGGTCACAAACAGACTCAGCCCCATGGATGCCAGCAGGATCAACGCGACTACGCCCAGTGCAATGCCGGTCGGGATCTTGAAGATATCCAGCAGCAGCATCTTGACCCCGATAAACATCAGGATCAGCGCCAGACCGTATTTAAGCAGGGCGAAGCGATCAGCCACACCCGCCAGCAGGAAGTACATGGCACGCAGACCCATGATGGCGAAGATGTTGGAGGTCAGCACGATGAAGGGATCCGTGGTCACCGCGAAGATGGCCGGGATACTGTCCACCGCAAAGATGAGATCGCTCACCTCCACCAGCACCAGGATCAGCAGCAGCGGGGTGGCATAGCGCACACCGTCACGCCAGACGAAAAACTTCTCCCCTTCCAGGGTCTCGGTCACCTTGAAGCGACGGCGCATCCAGCCTAGCAGCGGATTGTTGGCCAGATCCGGCTCCTTGTCGGCCGCCCACAGCATTTTGGCACCGGTCAGCAGCAAGAAAGCGCCGAACAGGTAGAGGATCCAGTGGAACTGCTCGATGAGCCAGCTGCCCGCGAACACCATACCGGCACGCATCACGATGGCACCCAGCACCCCGTAGAGCAGCACCCGGCGCTGCAGCTCGGCCGGAATGGCAAAGTAGCCGAACAGCATCAGCCAGACGAAGACGTTGTCCACTGCCAGCGCTTTCTCGATGAGGTAGCCGGTGAGGAACTCCAACCCCTTCTGGTTGGCGATTTCACGGCCCGCGCTGTGATCGAGCCAGAGCCAGATAGCCAGGTTGAAGAGCAGCGCCACGCTGACCCAGATGAGGGACCAGACACCCGCCTCTTTGAGGGACACCTTGTGTGACTTGCCGCCACCGACAAAGCGTATGTCTATCCATAACAGGACCAGCACTATGCTGAAGAAACCGGTCCACATCCACCATTCACCCATGTTCACTTCTCCCAAAAACGACAAAACCCACGACCGGGAGGCAGTGGGTTTGCGTTTGGAGCAGATACACCTTGCCTCTCGGCAAGGTCTCACTTACAGCTGATTTGCATCGACTGCCCGGCTGCCGGGTGCACTGCAGGATATGGGTGCACCGTAATGACGACAAACCGGCGAGAAGTTACTCCCCTTGTTGCGCGGATAGTAGCAGCGGTAAAAGATAACGCCAAGGGGCATCTTCACTGCCGTCAAAAATAAATCGGGGCCCCATCAAGGAGCCCCACAAGCAGGTTCAACACATCCCCATCAGAGCGGGTCGACCTTGAGGCAGGAGACCGCGTGATCGAAGTTCCCCTCCAGCACTGGGCGGGTCTTGGCACACTCGGGGCCAGCCACCGGGCAGCGGGTGCGGAACACGCAGCCTGACGGAGGATTCATCGGTGAGGGCAAATCCCCCTCCAGGATCTGGATCACCTTGTTGCGCTCCAGCTCAGGGTCCGGGATCGGCACCGCTGACATCAGCGCCTTGGTGTAAGGATGCAGCGGGTTGGCGAAGATCTCCTTGCGGGTCCCCAGCTCGACGGCGTTGCCCAGATACATCACCAGCACCCGATCGGAGATATGCTTGACCACCGACAGGTCGTGGGCGATGAAGATAAGCGACAGCCCCATCTCCTTTTGCAGGGATTTGAGCAGGTTGACCACCTGCGCCTGAATGGATACGTCAAGCGCCGAGACCGGCTCGTCACAGATGATCATCTTGGGCTCGAGGATCAGTGCCCGGGCAATCCCGATCCGCTGGCACTGACCGCCGGAGAACTCGTGCGGATAGCGGTTGACCAGGTTGGGCAACAGCCCCACCTTGCTCATCATGGCACGCACCTTCTCCTTCACCTCTTCCCGTGGCAGGTTGGGGTAGAAGGTGATGAGCGGCTCGGCAATGATGTCGCCGATGGTCATGCGCGGGTTCAGGGAGGCCAGCGGATCCTGGAAAATCATCTGGATCTCTTTGCGCTTCTCGCGCAGGGCATTCTGATCGAGCTTGGTGAGATCGTCACCCAGCCACACCACCTTGCCATCGGTGGCCGGTACCAGACCGATGATGGCGCGGGCAAAGGTGGACTTGCCGCAGCCGGATTCACCCACCACGCCGAGGGTCTCCCCCTCATAGAGACGCAAGGTCACGCCATCGACTGCTTTCAGATCAGACGGCTTGGCCCAGGGCCACGCCTTGCCACTCTTTATACTGAAGTGGACCTTGAGGTCAGACACTTCCAACAGCAATTTTTTGTCGGCACCCATTTAGTTGGCCCCCTTGTTCATGGCATCCGAAACCCAGTGGCAAGCACGCTCCCGGCCGTCGTTGAACGGGGTCAGGATCGGTGACTGCTGGCCGCAAATTTCGCTGACCCGGTGGCAACGCTCCTGGAAGGGGCAGCCGGTCGGCAGACGCAGCAGGTTGGGCGGATTGCCCGGGATGGTGGGCAGCACTTCCCCTTCGGTATCGAGACGAGGAATGGCGCGCAGCAGGCCTTCGGTGTAGGGGTGGCTTGGGCGATAGAAGATATCGTCTACTTTGCCGTACTCCATGGTACGACCGGCATACATCACCAGCACCTTGTTGCAGATACCGGCGACCACGCCAAGGTCATGGGTGATCATGATGATGGCGGTGTTGAACTCGCGCTTGAGCTCGTTCATCAGAGTCATGATCTGGGCCTGTACGGTCACGTCGAGTGCGGTAGTCGGTTCGTCGGCGATCAGCAGTTGCGGCCGGCAGAGCAGTGCCATGGCGATCATCACCCGCTGACGCATGCCGCCGGAGAACTCGTGGGGATACATGCCCATCCGCTTGCGCGCTTCGGGAATTTTCACCGCATCGAGCATCCGCACCGACTCTTCGAACGCTTCCGCCTTGCTAACGCCCTTATGCAACATCAGCACTTCCATCAGCTGATCCTGCACCTTCATGTAGGGGTTGAGCGAGGTCATGGGGTCCTGGAAGATCATGGCGATCTTCTCGGAGCGGATCTTGTTGAGCTTGGACTCCGGCAGGTTGAGGATCTCTTCGCCCTGAAACTTGGCGGAACCGGTAATAATGCCGTTCTTGGCCAGCAGCCCCATGATGGCAAAGGCCGTCTGGGATTTACCGGAGCCGGACTCGCCGACGATCCCCAGGGTTTCACCCGCAGAGAGAGAAAAATTGAGGTCGTTGACCGCCACCACATTGCCATCCGGGGTCTTGAACTCGACCCGCAGATCTTTCACATCCAGTAACTTCATATAAAAACTCCTTATCGATCTTTCGTGATGCTTTCCTGTCGACCCGATGCTCGATTAACGATCTTTCGGATCGAGGGCGTCACGCAGACCATCCCCGAGGAAGTTGAAGCAAAACAGGGTCACCACCATAAAACCGGCGGGGAACAGCAGTTGCCAGATGGCCACTTCCATCGACTTGGAGCCTTCATCCAGCAGGGCACCCCAGCTGGTCATCGGTTCCTGAACCCCAAGGCCCAGGAAACTCAGGAAGGATTCAAACATGATCATCCCCGGCACCAGCAAGGTGGCGTAAACGGCCACGATACCGAGTACGTTCGGTACGATGTGACGGGTGATGATCTTCCACTTGGAGACGCCACAGACGTGGGCCGCCTCGATAAACTCCTTGCTCTTGAGGCTGAGAGTCTGGCCGCGCACGATACGCGCCATGTCGAGCCAGCTCACCGCCCCGATAGCGATAAAGATGAGTGCCAGATTGCGGCCAAAGAAGGTGACCAGCATGATGACAAAGAACATGAAGGGGAAGGCGTTGAGGATCTCCAGTACCCGCATCATCAGGCTGTCGACCCGCCCGCCGATAAAGCCGGAGGCCGCGCCATACAGGGTGCCGATGATGACCGCCACCATGGCGCCCATGATGCCGACCATCAGGGAAATCCGGCCACCCAGCAGAGTGCGCACGAACAGATCGCGCCCCAGGCTGTCGGTACCGAAGTAGTGACCCGCTTCCATATCGGGCGGCGACTGCATGGCGCCCCAGTCCGGATCGTCAAAGGTGTATTGGGACAAATGGGGGCCAAAGATGACCGCCAGACCGATGATGGTCAGAATGATCAGGCTGGTCAGGGCCGCCTTGTTGCGCAGGAAACGGCGACGGGCATCCTTCCACAGGGAGCGTCCCTCCACCACTTCCACTTTTTGCGCGAACGCCTCGACGGCATCGCGTTTTTCAGTTGAAACAACCATGATGAACTCCCGAATTAGTAACGGATCTTGGGATCGATAAAGGCGTAGAGAATATCGACCACAGCGTTAAAGGTGATGGTGAGGGCGCCGACCAGAATGGTCAGACCGAGCACCATGGAGTAATCACGGTTAAGGGCACCATTGACGAACAGCTGACCGATCCCCGGCAGACCGAAGATGGTCTCGATCACCACGGAACCGGTGATGATGCCGACAAAGGCCGGGCCCAGATAGGAGACCACCGGCAGCATGGCCGGACGCAGCGCGTGTTTCAGGATGATGTGGCGCAGCGGCAAGCCCTTGGCACGGGCGGTACGGATGAAGTTGGAGTTCATGGTCTCGATCATGCTGCCCCGCATGATCCGCGAGATGGCAGAGATGTAGTACATCATCATGCCGAACACCGGCAGCACCATAAACTGGATGCCACCCCCCTGCCATCCACCGGCAGGGAACCAACCCAGATGAATACTGAAAAACAGCACCAGCAAGGGCGCCAGCACAAAGCCCGGGATCACCACCCCGGCCATAGCCGACGACATCAGCAGATAATCGATGATGGTGTTCTGTTTCAGTGCCGCTATGGTGCCGAAGGTGACCCCCAGCAACACGGCGAAGAAGAAGGCCGTAGTCCCGATCTTGGCGGATACAGGCAACGCCTGGCTCACCAGATCATTGACGGTGAAATCCTTGTATTTGAAAGAGGGGCCCAAATCACCCTGCACCAAGTTGCCCAGGTAGGTGAGATATTGCATGCCAATGGGTTTGTCGAGCCCGTATTTGGCCTCAATGTTGGCGATGACTTCGGGGGGCAGTGAACGCTCGCTGGTAAAGGGGTTACCGGGGGCGAAACGCATCATGAAGAAAGAGACGGTGATCAAGACCAGCAGAGTCGGGATCGCTTCCAATAGCCGTTTAAAAATGAATTTCAACATAGACATTTCCTGTCCTGTACTGCTTCCAAATGGTCGCGGTTGTAATAAAGGCCCGCCGTCCGGCGGGCCCTGCTTGTTATGCGACTTGTTGCTTTAAATCAGTGAGCAATGATGTACATATCTTTGCTGTAGAGGTTATCCAGCGGGTTGGCCGGGTAGCCGCCTACATAGGGTTTGACCATACGGGCAGTCACGTACTGGTAGATGGGGGCGATCGGCATGTCCTTGGCCAGGATCTCTTCAGCCTGGACGTAGAGCTTGTTACGGGCCGCCACATCAACCTGATCACGGGACGAATCCATCAGCTTGTCGAACTCCGGATTGGAGTACTTGCCGTCGTTGTTGCCGTGGGTGGTCTGCATCAGATCCAGCATGGAGGAGGCTTCGTTGTAGTCGGCGATCCAGCCGGCACGACCTACGTCAAACTGACCCTGTTTCTTGGTTTCCAGGTAAGTTTTCCACTCCTGGTTGACCAGGCTCACCTGCACCCCCAGCTTCTTCCACATGGAAGCCACAGCCACAGCCACTTTCTTGTGGTTGTCGTCGGTGTTGTAGAGCAGCTCGAACTTCAGCGGCTTGCTGGCATCGAAACCGGCCTCTTGCAGCAGCGCCTTGGCCTTGGCATCACGCTCGGCCTGGGTCATCTTCGACCACTCGGGCGCTACCGGCTTGAAGCCATCGACGAAGTCCGGCACCAGGGTGTAACCGGGCGTCTGACCCTGCCCCATCACCTTGTCGGCGATCACGTCGCGATCGATGGCATAGGAGAGCGCAGTACGGACGCGCACATCGTCAAACGGCTTCTTCTTGACGTTGTACTGGTAGTAGTAAGTACCAACATAACCGGTCACTTTCAGCTCGTCCGGCTTCTCTTTCTTCATCTGCTTGAAGCGCTCGATGGGCATCTGATAGGTGATGTCCACTTCGCCCGCCAGATAGCGGCTCAGGTCAGCGTTGGTAGACTGGATGGGCAGATAGACCACCTTGTTGATGACGGTCTTGCCATCGTTCCAGTAGTGCTTGTTGCGCTCCACTTCGACGCGCTCGTTCACCACCCAGTTCTTCAGGGTATAGGCACCGTTGGATACCATATTTTCCGGCTGGGTCCACTTGTCACCGAACTTCTCGATCACCTTCTTCGGTACCGGATAGGTGGTGGTGTGGGAGAGCATGCTGACGAAGTAAGGGATCGCTTTCTCGAGCTGCACTTCGAAGGTGTAGTCGTCGGTCGCCTTCACGCCCAGCGTATCAGCGGGTTTCTTGCCAGCGATAATATCGGTGGCGTTGGCGATAGTCGGGATCTCCAGATACCAAGAGTAAGGAGAGGCGGTTTTCGGATCAACGGCACGCTGGAAAGCAAAAACGAAATCGTGGGCAGTGACCGGGTCACCGTTGGACCACTTGGCATCTTTGCGCAGGTGGAAGACGTAGTGCTTGTTATCCTTGGTTTCCCAGGATTCAGCCACAGCCGGGAGAATTTCCCCTTTCGGGCCGGATGCAACGAGACCCTCGAACAGGTCGCGCAGGATATTGGATTCGACCGTTCCTTCGGTCTTGTGCGGGTCAAGGGTCGCAGGCTCTGAGCCGTTGCCTTTTACCAGTTGCTGGACTTCAGCCAGCTTGGTTCCCGCCGGGACATCGGCAGCCTGAGCCACATTGACACCACCAAACAGTGCAGCCATCAGCAATGTGTTAATCATTGTTTTTTTATGAGTCATTTCCCTACTCCAACAAGAACATTCCATGCGTTTTTTAAAGTGACGGGGTTAAAACCCGCTCCCAGCATAATTCCCTGCCAATTCCGATAATGCAACAGATATTGTCAGGGTAATCGTCATTTTCTGGTCAAAAAATCAGCCATCATGTGCTTTTTCAGTATTAAAACACCAGCAAGGTGCTCATTTTTCACACAAACGACCGATTCTAGAAAAGACCGGGCAAAAAGCAACCAATAAAAAGCCGGTCACGAGGACCGGCTTTCATAAAGCGGAGCTGGCTCACATCAAACTGGGGAAAACCCCCTTGATACCGGCCACCATGATCTCGATACCCAGCGACATCATGATAAGACCCATGATACGGGTCACCACGTTGATGCCGGTGTTGCCCATGATCTTGAACAGCAGCGGCGCGGCGCGGAAGATGAGCCAGGAGCAGAAAGAGAAGACCACGACAACCACTGACATGCCGAGCAGCTGCTGCCAGTGGCTCTGGCTGGCATAGACAATCACTGAGGAGATGGCACCGGGGCCCGCCATCAGCGGCAGCGCCAGCGGTACCACGGCGATAGACTCGCGCACCGCCAATTCGCCCTTCTCCTGTTTGTTGTGCTTTACCTCGCCCAGCTTGCCCTGCAGCATCGACCAGGCAATCAGGGTAATCAGCGACCCACCGGCGATCCGGAACGATGCCAGCGAGATGCCAAACCCATCGAGGATCAGCTGCCCCATATACATGGAGACCAGCAGGATCACCATCACCGCGATATTGGCGGTGGTATTGGTTTTCATCCGCTCGGCCTGGGTATGGTGGCTGGTCAGGCTGACAAACACCGGCAACAAACCAAGCGGATTGATAATTGCGAACAAACCGACAAAAAACTTCAGATACAACGAGACGTCAATTGCTGCCATAGGCGCCTTCCAATAGAGTTTCGGGCCCAGCGGGCCAGTCCATTAATTTCGTGCGTAAATTTACATCATAGCCAGAGTGGGTACCAATCAAATAATCTCACCATTTTGAGGGTTTTTTAGTTAGTTCATCTAATGCATCCGCGCTAACTGGCATAAACCGATGCCAAAAGCCCTTTCTACCGCCCGACACGCGCCAGAAAAGTGAGCGCAAGCCTGCTTAATCATGACCAGAGAGTCCGACGATGACTGACCGAATGACCAAGCGACTCGAGAGAATCCAAGCTTTGCCTTCCTACTATTTCAGGCCAGACATCACTTCATTGACTCGGCAAGAGAGCCACAATGCAAAAACCGGGAAAGCGGGCAGAAATGGCCCCCTCGGGGAATAAAGCGGATTAGTCATGGATTAAAACAACAATCATTTTTGCAACAAACGCTGGAATAAAGTGCGTTTGTCGGTGATTTTGAAACCGATTCACTCATATTTACTAACCTATACCGCCAAAATAGCTCTGCAATCCTATGTTCGATTGCAATTAACCACTTGATAAATGTGGTTTATTACCCTGCGTTAACAAGCCTCTCACCTTTCCCTTTGATGCACATTCCGATAACATCAGTCAAACAAGGATTGTGAAATAAAATTTCTTTTGTTCTTTTGTTACACATGATCCAGATCAAGTTTTTCTGAGTCAGCCACGCTCTATAATCGACTCAGAAAGCGATTTAGTAAGGCATGTGAAAAAGCTGTTGCAACGATACCGTCTTGACAGGGCGACTATAATTGCCGGGCATTGCCAACGTCTTACTAAACAGTTTTCAAATAATCAGGAGATAAACATGGCAGTAACCAATTTGGCTGAACTGGATGCACTGGTCGCCCGCGTTAAGGAAGCCCAGCGTGAATTCGCCAGCTTCTCTCAAGAGCAGGTAGACAAGATCTTCCGTGCCGCCGCCCTGGCCGCCAACAACGCCCGTATCCCTCTGGCCCAGATGGCCGTGGAAGAATCCGGTATGGGTATCATCGAAGACAAGGTTATCAAGAACCACTTCGCCTCCGAATACATCTACAACAAGTACAAAGACGAGAAGACCTGCGGCATTCTGAGCGAAGATGATCAGATGGGTACCATCACCATCGCCGAGCCGGTAGGTATCATCTGTGGTATCGTTCCGACCACCAACCCGACCTCCACTGCGATCTTCAAATCCATGATCGCGCTCAAGACCCGCAACGCCATCATCTTCTCCCCGCACCCCCGTGCCAAGAACTCCACCAATACCGCTGCCAAGCTGGTACTGGATGCCGCTGTTGCCGCTGGTGCGCCGAAAGACATCATCGGCTGGATCGACCAACCGTCTGTTGAGCTCTCCAACGCCCTGATGAAGCACGACGACATCAACCTGATCCTGGCCACCGGTGGCCCGGGCATGGTGAAAGCAGCCTACTCCTCCGGTAAGCCTGCTATCGGTGTGGGTGCCGGTAACGTACCTATCGTTATCGACGAAACTGCCGACGTGAAGCGTGCGGTTGCCTCCATCCTGATGTCCAAGACTTTCGATAACGGCGTGGTCTGTGCTTCCGAGCAGGCGGTCATCGTTGTTGATGCCATCTACGACCAAGTTAAAGAGCGCTTTGCATCCCACAAGGGCCACGTGCTCTCCAAAGAAGATGCTGACAAGGTACGTAAAGTCATCCTGATCAACGGTGCCCTGAACGCCAACATCGTTGGCCAGCCAGCCACCAAGATTGCCGAGATGGCAGGCGTGACTGTACCGGCTGATACCAAGATCCTGATCGGTGAAGGCGTCAAGCTATGTGCAGAAGACGAGTTTGCTCACGAGAAATTGTCCCCGCTGCTCGGTATGTTCCGTGCAAGCAGCTTCGAAAACGCCGTTGATATGGCCTGTGACATGGTCAACATCGGTGGTATCGGCCACACCTCAGGTCTGTACACCGACCAGGACCGCAACGCTGACCGCATCAAGTACTTCGGCGACAAGATGAAGACCGCGCGTATCCTGATCAACACTCCGTCTACCCAAGGCGGTATCGGTGACCTGTACAACTTCGCAATGGCTCCGTCCCTGACCCTGGGTTGCGGCTCCTGGAGCGGTAACTCCATCTCCGAAAACGTGGGTCCGAAGCACCTGATCAACAAGAAGACAGTCGCAAAACGGGCAGAAAACATGCTGTGGCACAAACTTCCGAAATCCATCTACTTCCGTCGTGGTTCCCTGCCGATCGCTCTGAGCGACCTGGAAGGTAAAAAGCGTGCCATGGTCGTAACTGACCGCTTCCTGTTCAACAACGGCTACGCCGATGAACTGGTCAGCCTGCTGAAAGCACAGAATATGGAAGTGGAAGTGTTCTACGAAGTAGAAGCTGACCCGACCCTGGCTGTGGTTCGCAAAGGTGCCGAGATGGCCAACTCCTTCAAACCGGACGTTATCCTGGCGCTGGGCGGTGGTTCACCGATGGATGCGGCCAAGATCATGTGGGTGATGTACGAGCACCCGAACACTGCGTTCGAAGATCTGGCCATGCGCTTTATGGATATCCGCAAGCGTATCTACAAGTTCCCGAAAATGGGCGTGAAGGCCGAACTGGTCTGTATCACCACCACTTCCGGTACCGGCTCTGAAGTCACTCCGTTTGCAGTAGTAACCGATGAAGTGTCTGGTCAGAAGTATCCGCTGGCTGACTACGAGCTGACCCCGAACATGGCCATCGTTGATGCCAACCTGGTCATGGGTATGCCGAAGTCCCTGTGTGCATTCGGTGGTATCGATGCCGTGACTCACGCCATGGAAGCCTATGTTTCCGTACTGGCTAACGAGTACTCCGACGGCCAGGCGCTGCAAGCCCTGAAAATGCTGAAAGAGTACCTGCCGTCCAGCTATCAGAACGGTGCCAACGACCCGATCGCTCGTGAGAAGGTGCACAATGCTGCCACCATCGCCGGTATCGCGTTCGCCAACGCCTTCCTGGGTGTGTGCCACTCCATGGCTCATAAACTGGGTGCCGAGTTCCACATTCCGCACGGTCTGGCTAACGCTCTGCTGATCAGCAACGTCATCCGCTACAACGCGAACGACAACCCGACCAAGCAGACTGCGTTCTCCCAGTACGACCGTCCGCAGGCTCGTCGTCGTTACGCCGAAGTCGCTGACCACCTGGGTCTGACTGCTGCCGGTGACCGCACCGCAGCCAAGATCGAGAAGCTGCTGACCTGGCTGGACGAGCTGAAGGCTACCCTGGGTATCCCGGCCTCTATCCGCGAAGCTGGCGTAACTGAAGCTGACTTCCTGGCCAAGGTTGACCAGCTGGCTATCGAAGCTTTCGATGACCAGTGCACCGGCGCCAACCCGCGCTACCCGCTGATCAGCGAGCTGAAGCAGGTTCTGCTGGACTCCTACTACGGTCGTCCGTTCACCGAAGCCGCTCCGGTAACTGCTGCCCCGGTTGAAGCCAAGGTTGAAGGCAAGAAGAAATCCAAGGCCTGATAACCGGTCCTGAGATAACAAGCCCGCGCACTGCGCGGGCTTTTTTTTATCTGCCACTTATCACAGAGCTCCTCTCTCCACCCGATTGCGGTAGTGCAGCCCCTAACGTCCCAACCAACCAACCAACCAACCAACCAACCAACCAACCAACCAACCAACCAACCAACCAACCAACCAACCAACTCGCCCCAGCCAATCCGTTATCGACATCCCAACCTGTGACTCTGTATTGATGGGCACCTCTGATAACAAGAGCACGCCCCATCACCTCCTCTCCCCTACCCGCAACGCAATTACCCTGACGGGCAGATGTGAGCAGTCAACGCAATCTCAAGAGCTAAAGGTGTGATAAACAGGATAAGCGGAGCCTCGCTAACGCAACGCAGCAGAACTGCCGACTGGCGTACGTACAGGGCCAACCGACTGGCATGAATAGAGCAATGATAATGCGCAGAGAAAGCGGGAAAGACTGTCAGTGAAGAGAGTTGCAGCACCAGTTGCGCAACCGACACATCAGCAGTTGCCACGATGCAAAGATAAAAAAATGGCAGCCATCAGGCTGCCATCGAGAGAGCACAATTCAGCGATCAGAGGGTAGCAGCGACTTCATCGGAGATGGAGCCGTTGTGATACACCTCTTGCACATCGTCCAGATCTTCCAGCATGTCGATCAGACGCATCAGCTTGGGTGCAGTTTCTGCATCCAGCTCAGCTTCGGTGGAGGGGATCATGGTCACTTCGGCGCTCTGGGCCTTGAAGCCGGCAGCTTCCAGACCATCCAGCACGGTACCGAAGTCGTTCGGGGTGGTGTACACCTCGATGGTGCCATCCTCTTCGGTGACCACGTCATCGGCGCCCGCTTCCAGCGCGGCATCCATCAGGGCATCTTCGTCTACGCCCACGAAGGTCAGCAGACCTTTCTTGCTGAACAGATAGGCGACGGAGCCGTCGGTACCCAGGTTGCCACCGCACTTGCTGAAGGCGTGGCGCACTTCGGCTACGGTACGGTTACGGTTATCGGTCAGGCACTCTACCATCACGGCAGAGCCAGCCGGGCCGTAACCTTCGTATACGATGGTCTCGAGCTGTTCGCCATCGCCACCACCGGCGCCACGCTGAATGGCACGGTTGATGGTGTCGCGGGTCATGTTGTTGGTCAGGGCGGCAGTCACCGCAGCACGCAGACGCGGGTTGTTGGCGGGATCGGCATCACCCAGACGCGCGGAGGTAGTGATTTCGCGGATCAGTTTGGTGAAGATCTTGCCACGCTTGGCGTCCTGAGCGGCCTTGCGGTGTTTGATGTTGGCCCATTTACTGTGACCTGCCATAGAGACTCTCCGTTATTTTTTAAATGTCAGTAACACTGATCATGACTAACCCAAGGGAAACACAGAGGCCGCACGGCGGCGGCCTCCGGTGCCGGTATCGGCTTACTCGTCGCCCTTGACGGTGGTTGCAATCGCCAGCTCACCCAGTTGGGCGGCATTGGCAAGGCTGGGGGCGTCTGTCATCAGACAGGCGGCCGCGGTCGTTTTCGGGAAGGCGATGACGTCCCGAATGTTTTCGGTGCCGGTCAGCAGCATGCTGAGACGGTCCAGACCGAAGGCCAGACCGGCGTGCGGCGGGGTACCGTACTTCAGCGCATCCAGCAGGAAGCCGAACTTCAGGCGCTGCTCGGCCGGGGTGATACCCAGGATATCGAACACGGTGGATTGCATCTCGCTGTTGTGGATACGGACAGAGCCGCCACCCACTTCGTAGCCGTTGATCACCATGTCGTAGGCGTTGGCGTAAGCACCCACAGGGTTGGCTTTCAGCTCGGCCGGGCTCATGTTGCTCGGCGCGGTGAACGGGTGGTGCATGGCGGCCAGACCACCTTCACCATCTTCCTCGAACATCGGAAAGTCGATGACCCACAGCGGTTTCCAGCTGTTCTCCAGCAGGCCCAGGTCGCGACCCACTTTCAGACGCAGGGCGCCCATAGCATCGCAGACCACTTTCTTGCTGTCAGCGCCAAAGAAGATGATGTCGCCGTCGGCTGCGCCAGTACGAGCCAGGATCTCGCGCACGATCTCGTCAGAGAGGAACTTGGCAACCGGAGACTGCACGCCTTCGATGCCGTTGGCGGCTTCGTTAACCTTCATCCAGGCCAGGCCCTTGGCACCGTAGATGCCGACAAACTTGGTGTATTCGTCGATCTGCTTGCGAGAGAGCTCGGCACCGCCCGGGACTTTCAGGGCAGCCACACGGCCTTTCGGATCGTTGGCGGGGCCCGCGAACACGGCGAACTCGACAGCAGTCAGCAGATCAGCCACATCAACCAGCTCCATTGGCAGACGCAGGTCCGGCTTGTCGGAGCCGTAGCGACGCATGGCTTCGTCGAAGGTCATGATCGGGAAGTCGCCCAGATCCACGTTCAGGATGTGCAGCCACAGTTTGCGGATCATCTCTTCCATCACTTCACGCACCTGCGGCGCGGTCATGAAGGAGGTCTCCACGTCGATCTGGGTGAATTCCGGCTGGCGGTCGGCACGCAGGTCTTCGTCACGGAAGCACTTGACGATCTGGTAGTAGCGATCGAAGCCGGACATCATCAGCAACTGCTTGAACAGCTGGGGTGATTGCGGCAGAGCGTAGAACTTGCCCTTGTGCACGCGGCTCGGCACCAGATAGTCACGGGCACCTTCCGGGGTGGCCTTGGTCAGCATCGGGGTCTCGATATCGAGGAAGCCGTGCTCGTCCATGAAGCGGCGTACGAAGGCGCTGGCCTTGGCACGGGTCTTCAGGTACTTGGCCATCTCGGGACGACGCAGATCCAGGTAGCGATACTTGAGGCTGATCTCTTCGCTGTTGACCTGATTGAAGTCCAGCGGCAGCGGCTCGGCACGGTTGATGATGTTGAGTTCGTGGGCGAACACTTCGATGGCGCCAGTGGCCATGTCGCTGTTGCGCTGGGACTCGGGACGGGTGCGCACCACGCCGGTCACCTGGATGCAGAACTCGCCGCGCAGCTCGGAGGCCAGGGCGAACGCGTCCGGCTTGTCCGGATCGAAGAACACCTGAACGATCCCTTCCCGGTCGCGCATATCGATAAAGATCAGACCGCCGAGATCACGACGACGATGAACCCAACCGCACAATGTAATGGTCTGCCCTGCATGGGCCTCATTGACCTGTCCGCAATAGATAGAGCGCATGGACTTCTTCCTTCGAAATTGTAGAGAGACGGTTAACCTTGGGCCGCCGGGCACGACTGGCAAGCACCGTCTGTCTCACTGCTGGCCAGATTCTTTTTCTTACCCGGTTTGAAATCAGTCTCGTACCATCCGGTTCCCTTGAGCCGGAAGCCTGCCGCCGATATCAGCTTGACCAGATTCGGCTTGCTACAGGCCGGACAGTCGGTCAGGGGGGCATCGGAAAGCTTTTGCAGTTTTGCCAATTCATGGCCACAGACGTCGCAACGATATTCGTAGATAGGCATGGGTCACAAGAAATTGAAAAACAAAAGGGCTGGCATTATAGAGGAAAACCCCCTTTTGGGTAAAATGGCCAGCGGCCTCCTTTCGCCAGTTTTTTGCACTCGATGGCAAAAAGCGGGCAAAAAATCGGCACGAATGCACCTAGAGCGAAGAGAATAGCCATCATGAGCCTCTATTTGGGCCTGCCACAGTGGTCCCACCCCAGCTGGCCCGGCCAGTTGCTGGGCCTTGGCGCCAAGCCTGCCGAACACCTCGCCCACTACGCCACCGTGTTCAATTCGGTGGAGGGCAACACCACCTTCTACGCCCTGCCGACACCGGATACTGTGCAGCGCTGGGCCGATGCGGTACCCGATCACTTTCGTTTCAACTTCAAATTTCCACAAACCATCAGCCACCAGAGCGATCTGGTGAGCGCAGACAAGCAAGTCGCCGACTTTATTCGCCTGCTCGCCCCGCTGCACGACAAGCTGGGGCTGCTCACCCTGCAGTTGCCCGCCCGTTTCGGGCCACAGGGGCTGGCCAGACTGGCGGCCTTCATCGATCGGCTGCCGCGGGCGTTTCGCTACGCCCTCGAAGTGCGTCACCCTGAGTTCTTCGCCAAGGGGGAGGCCGAGCGGGCATTGAACCGGCTGCTGATGGAAAAGGGTGTGAACCGGGTGATGCTCGATAGCCGGCCACTCTTCTCGGTGCAAGCAACCACGCCAGCCCTTGTCGATGCCCAGGGCAAGAAACCGCGCCTACCGGTGCATCTGCTGGCCACCGCCAACGCCCCCATGGTGCGCTTTATCGGCCTGCCGGACCCGGCGGCCAATCACCCCTTCCTGCCCAACTGGCTCCCCCACTGGCGCCAGTGGCTTTCCGAGGGCAAGGATCTCTACCTCTATATACATACTGCCGACAACGCCCAGGCACCTGAGCTGGCCCGCCAGATCACCCGCTTGCTGGAGCAGGAGATGGCCCCCTGGCCGGGGGAAAACGATCGCGCACGGCAGGGAGTGCTGCGCTTTTAGCCAACCCATTCTGCGGCCATCGTTTCGCTGCAAAAAAAGTGCTTTTTTGTGGCGTGGCAAGCCCTGGCGTCAAGACAAACGGCCATCAATCCTCTACACTACCGCCCCAAGTAAGGGTCCGGAACATGGCCCGTACGAACAGGACAGGTCCAAAGGATTTCACGACCAGCCACCCCGTTCGTAAACAGGTGATAAATCTACTCTGATGGGTGTCACCCAACGACTCAATTGAACAATACAGCCGGGTGATGTCCCGACTGTCAGGTTGCGCCAGCATGCATACCAAAGATCAAATTTTTGCCGCCCCGATCGCCCGATTGGGAGACTTCTGTTTTGACGAACAGGTCGTCGACGTGTTTCCCGATATGATCCAGCGCTCGGTGCCGGGTTACAGCAACATCATCTCCGCCATCGGCATGATGGCCGCCCGCTACGCCCAACCCGAGAGCCGACTCTATGATCTCGGCTGCTCACTGGGCGCTGCGACCCAGGCGATGCGTCGCCATGTCAGCCAGCCCGGCTGCCGCATCACCGCGGTGGATCTCTCCCATCCGATGATCGAGCGCGCCCGCGCCCACCTCTCCGGTTTCAAATCCGAGGTGCCAGTGGAGCTGGTGGAAGCAGATATCTGCGACATCGAGATCGAGAACGCCTCCGTGGTGGTGCTCAACTTCACTCTGCAATTTGTCGAGCCAGAAAAACGGGCCGCCCTGATCCAGCGCATTCACGATGGGCTACGCCCGGGCGGGATCCTGATCCTGAGCGAAAAGTTCCGCTTCGAAGATGAACCGGTCAACGAGCTGCTCATCGATCTGCATCTCGACTTCAAACGGGCCAATGGCTACAGCGAGCTGGAGATCAGCCAGAAACGCACTGCCCTTGAGAACGTGATGCGCACCGACAGCCTGCCGGTGCATCAGGCTCGTCTGCGGGATGCCGGTTTCGTCCATCAGGATCTCTGGTTCCAGTGTTTCAACTTCGGCTCCATGATTGCCATCAAATCCAGCGACGCCCAGCCATGATCGACTTTGCCAATTTCTATCAACTGATTGCCAAAAACCGGCTGAGCCACTGGCTGCATACCCTGCCCGCCCAGCTGCACGCCTGGCAACATGACAACCAGCATGGCGACCTGCCGCGCTGGAACCGCGCCCTCAACAAGCTGCCGGTGGTCTCCCCAGGCAACATCGAGCTGAAAAGCCGGGTCGAGATTGGCTCGGCCGAGAGCCTTGGCGAAGGTGAACGCAAGAAGGTCGAGAGCCTGCTGCGCCACTTCATGCCCTGGCGCAAGGGGCCATTCACCTTGCACGGCATCCACATCGATACCGAGTGGCGCTCTGACTGGAAGTGGGATCGGGTGCTGCCCCATATCAGCCCGCTCGAAGGCCGTTACGTGCTGGATGTGGGCTGCGGCAGCGGCTACCACCTCTGGCGCATGGTAGGTGAAGGGGCCAAGCTGGCGGTCGGCATCGACCCTAGCCCGCTGTTCCTCTGCCAGTTCGAGGCCATTCGCCACTTCGCGGGCAATGATCAGCGCGCCCACCTGTTGCCGCTCGGCATTCAGGAACTGCCGGATCTGCGTGCCTTTGACACCGTCTTCTCCATGGGGGTGCTCTATCACCGCAAATCACCCATCGAGCACATCGAGCAGCTGCGCAATCAATTGAAAGATGATGGCGAGCTGGTGCTGGAGACGCTGGTGATTGATGGCGGGGTCAACGACGTGCTGATGCCCACCGACCGTTACGGCAAGATGCGCAACGTCTGGTTTATTCCCTCAAGCCGCGCCCTCAAGCTGTGGGTCGAGCGCTGCGGCTTCACCGACGTGCGGATAGTAGACGAGAATATGACCAGCACCGACGAACAGCGTCGTACCGACTGGATGATTAATGAATCCCTGAGTGACTATCTGGATCCAGACAATCCGGCACTCACGGTAGAAGGACACCCGGCGCCGAAACGTGCCGTACTGATTGCCCGCAAGGCCAAAGACTAGCCGGTGGCGCTTGTGGAAGTTACACTGACCCAATTCCAGGAAGCACAGTTAAATGAATGACATGAAAAGCAAATTAAAAGGAATGACCCTGCTCTCCCTGCTTAGTCTCGGCGGGTGTGTCAATATGGAAAAAGCGCCTCAGGTCCCTGCTCTGACGCTGGCCGAGCTTCGTAGCGAGCTGAGCCAGAGCGAGCAGCGCCTGCAAACATCCATGGAACAGCAACAGAAGCAGTATGTGCAGCAACAGCACCTGCTGGTTCAGCTCAACACAGATGTCACCAATATGAAAGAGTCCGTCAAGCAAGTAGACCACAAGCTCGCCACCCTCCCCTCCGAACCGCCCAAGCCGATGGCCATCCCCACCGAGAAGTGCCCGGCCCCCAATCAGGGTCACACCATCGATGGCAAGCTGATGGTCGGTGAAGCCGAGTGGATCTGGGTTGATGCGGCCAACGACGCCTTCCAGGCGCGGGTCGATACCGGTGCGACCACCTCCTCCATCAGTGCGCAGGAGATCACCATTTTCGAGCGCAACGGCAAAAACTGGGTGCGCTTCTTCCTGAGCCATCAGGAAGTGGACGACAAGATCCAGATCGAAGCGCCGCTGGTACGCCATGTACGGGTGCGTCAGGCCTCTGCCGACGATCTGGACCGCCGTCCGGTGGTGCGTCTGGCCGTGCGCATTGGCGACATGACCGAAAAAGCCGAATTTACCCTGAAAGACCGTAGCGACATGACCTTCCCTGTGCTGCTGGGTCGCGAATTTTTGAAAGACATCGCCGTGGTTGATGTGGCCCGCGAATATATCCAACCCAAACCCAAGCTCAAGGATGTGAAATAATCCATGGTTTCCCGTAAGCCGTTCTATTTGCTGGTAGCCCTGCTGTACATTGTCGGCCTGGGGATGACGATCTATCACCATATCGCGTTGGATGTGCCGCTGACGCCTGGTGAAAAGCGCCAGATCTGGTCCATCGAAGCCAAGCTGGAGTTTGAGGCGACCGGTGAGCCGGTGATCGCCTCTCTGGCCATTCCGGGCACCCAGCCCGGTTTCACCCTGATGAACGAGAACGCCGCCAGCCCGGGCTACGGCCTCTCCTTCGTCGAGAAAGATGGTGATGCCCGCGCCGAGTGGTCCATCCGCACCGCCTCCGGCCGTCAGGAGCTCTACTACCGCGTCGATATGATGGCGGATGCCCACGCCAAACCGGCCGCCAATCCGCAGCCGCCTGCCATCGAGAAGCAGATCGAAAGTGAGCCTTATGCCACCGCGATGAAGCAGATCCTCGAGCGGGCACAGGAGCGCTCTGCCGACGGCTACACCCTGACTCGCGAGATCATCAAGGAGATCGAGAAGCAGGAGCAGAACGCCGAGCTGCTGAAAAAGCACAAGAGCCGCGCCAACCTGATCGCCGAGCTGCTCAACAATGCTGACGTCCCCACCCGCGTGGTGCATGCCCTGAATCTGGAAGATGGCCGCCGTCGTCAGGAGCTGGTGGATTACCTGCAGGTATTCAACAGCCCGACCGACTACAAGCTGTTCAACCCGCAAACCGGTGAACAGGGCCGTCCGGCCAACCTGCTGCTGTGGGAATACAACTCCGGCGCCCTGCTGGACGTGACCGGTGGTCACAACTCCCGTGTCAGCTTCTCGATGATCGAACAGGAGCAGCCGGTCAGCGTGGCACTGGCGCAGAAGTTCGAAAAATCAGAGATGATGAACTTCTCCATCCACAGCCTGCCGCTGGAAGAGCAGACCCTGTTCAAGGGCTTGCTGCTGATCCCGATCGGCGTGCTGATGGTGGTGTTCCTGCGGGTGCTGGTGGGGATCAAGACCTCAGGTACCTTTATGCCGGTGCTGATCGCGGTCGCCTTTATCCAGACCTCGCTGGTCACCGGTCTCATCGGCTTCCTGCTGATCGTCGGCACCGGTCTCATCATCCGCTCCTATCTGTCTCGGCTTAACCTGCTGCTGGTCGCCCGAATATCGGCCATCATCATCATGGTTATCTCGATGATCGGTATCTTCTCCGCGTTCGCCTTCAAGCTGGGGCTGACCGACGGCATGAAGATCACCTTCTTCCCGATGATCATCCTCTCCTGGACCATCGAACGGATGTCCATCCTGTGGGAAGAAGAGGGCCCGAAAGAGGTGTTCCGCCAGGGCGGCGGCTCTCTGCTGGTTGCCGTCATCGCCTATCTGGCTATGGATAACGAGCTTATTCGTCACCTCACCTTCAACTTCCTCGGCCTGCAGCTGGTGCTGATGGCGACCGTGCTGTTGATGGGTAACTACACCGGCTACAAGCTGAGCGAATTGAAGCGCTTCAAGCCGCTGGTGGACGAGATGAAATCTGGCGTCACCCCGGGTAAGGACAAGTAACCGATGTGGTTCTGGGAAAAATACACCACCCCGTGGAGCCTGTCCCAATCAGGCATCCTCGGCATGAACAAGCGCAACCACTCCTACATCAGCCGCTACAATCCGCGCAGCCTCTATCCGCTGGTGGATGACAAGCTGCAGACCAAGCAAATTGCACTGGATGCAGGCGTTACCGTGCCTGAGCTGATCGGTACCATCCGTGCCCAGCACGATGTGGGTCGCATCACCGAGCTGGTAAAAGATTGGCCGGGCTTCTGCATCAAGCCGGCCCGTGGCTCGGGTGGCAAGGGGATCCTGGTGATCCTGCGTCAGGAAGATGGCCTCTTCTATAAACCCAACGGCAGCGCCTCCAACGGTCAGGATCTGGAGCGCCATGTATCCAACATTCTGGCGGGGCTCTATTCGCTTGGCGGCAAGCCAGACGTGGCACTGGTGGAAGGCCTCATCAACTTTGATGATGTGTTCGACGGCTACTCTTTTGAAGGGGTACCCGATGCTCGGGTCATCATCTTCAAGGGGTTCCCGGTGATGGCGATGATGCGCCTCTCCACCGCCGCCTCCGACGGCAAGGCGAACCTGCACCAGGGCGCCGTGGGGGTGGGTCTGTGCCTGCGTACCGGTCGTGCCCTGCGGGCGGTGCAGTTTGGCAATCCGCTGCGCCACCATCCGGATACCGGCCTCGACCTCTATGAGCTCAAGGTCCCACACTGGGATACCCTGCTCACCCTGGCGGCCTCCTGCTACGAGATGTCGGGTCTGGGCTATATCGGTACTGACATGGTGCTGGACAAGTTCCGCGGCCCCATGCTGCTGGAGCTCAACGCCCGTCCCGGTCTTGCCATCCAGATCGCCAACGGTCGCGGCCTGGTGCCCAACCTCAAGACCATCGAGAAGCTGGGGCAGGTGAAGATGAACGTGGAGCAGCGGGTCAATTTCGCCAAGGATCACTTCGGGATCTTTGAGGAATAACACCTCCGCTTGTGAACTGAGCGCGCCTATGGCGCGCTTTTTTTATGGCGATTGTCTGTCGGCATATCCCCCCACCCAGCCATTCGGATCAGCACCTCATTTCGAAACGACGAGTACGCCAGCGAACGGCAGCTTGGAATAACGAAGGAGCGAAGGAGCGAAGGAGCGAAGGAGCGAAGGAGCGAGAAGAGTGTGACCGGCGATGTCAGGGGGATAGATGACTCACAGGTATAAAAAAACCGGCGCCAAGACGCCGGTTCTTCAAGGAGAGTACGACCCGATTACAGGGAGTCAGCATTCTCGGACAGGTACTTGGCAACGCCGTCCGGAGAGGCTTGCATACCTTTTTTGCCTTTTTCCCACTGAGCCGGGCACACTTCGCCGTGCTCTTCGTGGAACTGCAGGGCATCGACCATGCGCAGCATCTCGTCGATGTTGCGGCCCAGCGGCAGATCGTTGACAACCTGGTGACGAACGACACCGTTCTTGTCGATCAGGAAGGAGCCACGGAACGCCACACCGGCTTCCGGATGCTCAACATCATAGGCTTTGCAGATTTCGTGTTTCACGTCGGCGATCAGCGGGTACTTGACCTGACCGATACCGCCATCTTCCACTTTGGTGTTGCGCCATGCGTTGTGGGAGAACTGGGAATCGATGGAAACACCGATCACTTCCACGCCACGCTTCTGGAACTCTTCATAACGGTGATCGAAGGCAATCAGCTCGGACGGGCAGACGAAGGTGAAATCGAGCGGATAAAAAAAGACAACAGCAGCTTTGCCTTTGATGTGGGATGACAGGTTGAATGAATCAACGATCTCGCCATTACCCAGAACAGCTGCGGCGGTAAAATCGGGTGCGGGACGGCCTACCAATACCATATTCAATTCCTCTTTATGTGAAGTGAACAATCCGGTGAGGATTGGGCTACCTAGAGCCAAGTCCATCTAATTCAAGCGACAAACTATAGACCCGGTGGTAGATTAGTTAAATCAAATTAAATAGATAGCATTAATCGGGTTTTTCTATGCAACGTTGGCCCAGCCTCAAACAGCTGCAATATCTGGTCGCTCTCGATGAGCACAAGAACTTCAACCGCGCCGCCAAGGCCTGTCATGTCAGCCAGTCGACCCTGAGTACCGGGATCCAGACGCTGGAGGACATGATGAACCTGCAACTGGTGGAGCGGGACCACAAGAGCTTCATTATGACCCCGGTCGGCATGGAAATCGTCGAGCGCGCTCGCAATTTGCTCTCCGATGCACGGGATCTCATGGAGCTCGGGCAACATCAGGGCGGCGTGATGCAGGGGACGGTACGTCTTGGCTGCATTCCCACCATCGCCCCCTTCCTGCTGAGCAAGCTGCTGAAAGAGTGCAGCAAAACCTATCCTGACCTCGAATTGTTGCTGCGTGAAGACACCACCAGCAATCTGCTCAAGCAGCTGGAACAGGGTCAGCTCGACTTGCTGATCCTCGCCCTGCCCATCGAGATCGGGGGATTTCACTGCAAGACCGTCGGTCAGGATCCGTTCCACATGGTGATGCCCGCCAGCATGGCGGCCGGTCTGCATACCCCGTTCGACTACAAGGAGCTGCCCAACCAGAGCATCTTCCTGCTGGAGCGGGAGCACTGCCTCACCGAGCACGCAGTGAGCGCCTGTCGCCTGCGGGACAAGAGCAAGATCAACCCGTTCGCCGCCACCAGCCTGCACACCCTGGTACAGATGGTGGAAGCGGGTCTTGGCACCACCTTCCTGCCGCAGATGGCCATCGATGCCGGCATTCTTGCCAACTCCGATCTGGTGGCCATCCCGCTGCCGGGAGAGACCCCCTATCGCGAGATCGGGCTGGTCTGGCGCCCCAGCACCACCCGGGTGCAGACCTTCTACAAGCTGGCCGAGCTGCTTAAACCGCTGATCAGCCACAACGAGTGACAACAAACGCCAGCCCTCGGGTTGGCGTTTTTCAGTTCCCCGCCACATTTTTCCTCTCGGAGACTAGGTCTGGAGCCAGATCCCTGTTTATGATGGAAAAGTTGTCGCGTGCCCTCCTGCCCCCAGAACGATTTGGCAGGATATGCGTTCGATAAATGTCTCGTTTGGTAGACCCGTCCGTGGAGAGAGCCCGATGTATCGCAAGCTGTTGCTATCCCTGCTGACTCTGCTGCTGGCCGCCTGCTCCAGCACGCCGGAGCCACCTCCGGCCCCCCGGCAGAGCAGTGCCTTTGATGGCTTCTACCAACAATGGCGCGGTGTTCCCTACCGCATGGGCGGCGCCAGCCGCGCCGGGCTAGACTGCTCCGCCTTCACCCAGCTCGCCTACAGTCAGGTGCTGGGCTTCAACCTGCCAAGAACCACCGAATCTCAGGCCAGCATTGGCAAACCGGTGGATCGCTACCGGCTGCAACACGGGGATCTGGTCTTCTTCAAAACCGGCTGGCAACAGTACCATGTGGGGGTCTACACAGGTGCCGGCGAGTTTATTCACGCCTCCACCAGCAAGGGAGTGATCCGCTCCCGCCTCGACAACGTCTACTGGAACAGTCGCTACTGGCAGGCACGTCGGGTGACCCAGTAACCGCTCAAACGCCTGCTTGCGGCACAAGTTGCGTGCCGATACTCTCCGTCAATCCCTGTCGCGATGTCGGGACACACAACCCGCGCTTATAACTCAATTGGCCCCAAAGCCTGCATATCACACCATTTTGTGATAAGGTGGTGGCCAATTTTTAACACTTTCGCCTTTTTCTCATACGCTCTCTGTCCTGATTGACAACAAGCGAGGCAATAACAAGCAGCGCGCGGCGAAAGTGGAGTGTGGCGCAACACTGCCGGACGGGTGGCCCACTGCTGCAGTATCAAGGGTTAAATAGATAAGGAGATCGTACAATGAAACAGTATCAAAGCTGGCTGGGGCAATACCTGATGAGTCGCCGTGACGGTGACCACGCCATGGCATGCGAGATGGCGAGTTCCATCTGCGAGTTCTGGCAGCAGCAGGGAGATGAAAACGAACTGGACAAGTGGCAGCAGATTTACCAGAACCATCTGGAAAAGACCACCTGATCCCGACCGTTGCCTTGCTGCCAGCCACGGTTGGCAGCAAGGCAACTCGCGACCAACCACCATCAGCCAACCCCTCTCCCCCAATTTTCCCGCTACGTTAAACCGCAACCTTCGTTCACTCGCGCTTTACCATCTTCATGTTGCTCTTGCGCACCGGCCTCGGTTCATTCCATCTCGGCCGCCATCCCCTGTGCCCAGTCGATAAAGGCCTGGATCTTGGGACACGCCCGATTGGGCAGGGTAGCCATGTAATAACGCTGATCGCACTTGACCTCCAAGCCGGGGAAAGGGGCCACCAGCTCGTTGCGTGCCAGTCGCTTGCTCACCAGATTCTTGCGCCCCATGGCGATCCCGGCGTGATTCATGGCGGCGATGATGGCGAGATCCGAGCGATCAAAACCCATGCTCAGCTGGCATGCCTCGAGGCTGACCCCGGCGTGGCGAGCCCAGCAGCTCCATTCATCGGTATCCGAGTCAAATCCCCATGCCTGCCGATCATGGAGCAGCCGGCACAAGGACAAGTTGGCGGGATTGCCGACAAGCCCGTGCTGCTCGGCATATTCCGGGCTGCAGACCGGCAGCATGAACTCATCCATCAGCGGGTGGATGGCAAGCCGCTCCGGGCTCTTCTCATCGAAATAGAGGGTCAAATCGATGCCATAACCATGCAGGTTGATGTTCTCGTTGCCGGTGATGATATTGAGCTCGATCTGCGGATGCAGGCGGGAGAAATCAGCCAACCTGGGCACCAGCCAGCACTGGGCGATGGAGGGACGCGAATAGATGGTCAGGGTACCGGAGAGCTCCTGATTCTTGATCTCCAGGATCTCCTGATTGATGAACTCCAGCGAAGATTTGAGCGCCCAGAACACCCGCTGCCCATCCGCCGTCAGTACCACCTTGCGGTGAAAACGCTCAAAGAGCTTGAAGCCCAGCTCCTCTTCCAGCGCGCTGATCCGGTGACTCACGGCACTGGGACTCAGCGACAATTCATCAGCTGCCATGGCAAAGGATCCGTGGCGGGCGGCCGCCTCGAAGGTGTGCAGCTTGGCCAGCTGGTAGCCACTCAGCAGCTTGTTGCGCGATATGTAATTATCCCCGTTATACATTCATCCCCCTCTTGGCAATGGCCACCGATGATACACCCACAGGCCACCTTCAGGATGAAACCAAAAGACCCAAAGAGTGTGATTTAGATAAATTGTGACCAATGTAGCGCCTTTGCATCACCTCAGCTCACCCAAGTGGTCGATTTCATCATTTGTCAGCCCCGCTTCATTTTCATTCAATAAGCGCATAAACAATCACACACAACAGATGTCGAGGCGCAGTATGAGTTCAGAGGTATGGGTCATCGCTACCTTGCTAAGTAGCATCGTTCTTATCGTGGTCACCATAGTGAAGGGCAAGGTGCATCCTTTCCTTGCCCTGCTGCTGGCAAGCTTCTATGTGGGCACCCTGATGGGGATGGAGCCCCTCAAGATGGTCAGCACCATGGAAGCGGGCATTGGCGGCACGCTAGGCTTTCTCGCCGCCGTCATCGGTCTTGGCACCATACTTGGCAAGATGATGGAGGTGTCAGGGGCGGCGGAGCGCATCGGTCTCGCCCTGCAGAGATGCCGCTGGCTCTCGCCTCAGGTCATCATGGTACTGGTCGGTCTGGTGTGCGGCATCACCCTGTTTGTCGAAGTGGGGGTAGTGCTGCTGATCCCGCTCGCCTTCTCCATCGCCCGCAAGACCAGAACCTCGCTGCTGACCCTGGCCATTCCGCTCTGCACCGCCCTGATGGCTGTGCACTGCATAGTGCCGCCGCACCCGGCAGCCCTCTACGTCACCAATCAGCTGGGGGCTGATGTCGGCTCGGTCATCGTCTATGGCCTCGCGGTCGGGCTGTTTGCCTCGCTGGTGGGCGGCCCGCTGTTCCTCAAGCTGCTGGGTAACCGGCTCCCGTTCAAGGAGGTGCCCGCAGCCTTTGCCGATATCAAAGCCCGCGATGAAGCAACTCTCCCGACTTTAGGCGCCTCGCTCTTTACCGTGCTGCTGCCCATCCTGCTGATGCTGGCCAAGACGGTCGCCGAGCTCAATATGGAGCACGCCAGCCACCTCTATACCGTGCTGGAGTTTATCGGCAACCCTATCACCGCCATGTTTATCGCTGCCTTCACCGCCTACTACGTGCTGGGGATCCGCCAGCAGATGAAGATGGAAGGGCTGCTTAACAAGACCGAGGAGTGCTTCTCCTCCATCGCCAACATTCTGCTCATCATCGGGGCAGGCAGCGCCTTCAACGGCGTACTCAAGGCAAGTGGGCTGGGCGATAGTCTGGCCACTATCCTCTCCCAGCTGGATATGCACCCCATTCTGCTCGCCTGGCTGGTGGCTATCGTGCTGCACGCCGCCGTGGGCTCCGCCACCGTCGCCATGATGGGCGCCACCGCCATCGTCTCCCCCATCATGGCGCACTACCCGGATATCAGCCCGGAGATCATGACCCTGGCCATCGGCTCCGGTGCTATTGGCTGCACCATGGTGACTGACTCTCTATTCTGGCTGGTCAAACAGTATTGCGGCGCCACCCTGAACGAAACGCTCAAGTACTACACCACCGCCACCTTGGTCGCCTCCCTGATGGCGCTGGCCGGTACCTTCCTGCTCTCCTTTATCGTGTAACAAGACCGAGAACACTATGAAAAACATCGACGTCCAACAGCTCACAGCGCAATTTCCACTAGTGCAATCCCTGATCGCGCTTGAGCCAGTCACCTGGTTCAACCCCAACACCACCACTCTGGCAGTCGGTCTGCCCTATGTCGGGCTCGATAGCCGCAATGTGGCGGATGCCTCAGCCCGGCTCGCCCGCTTTGCCCCCTACATCTACGAAGCTTTCCCCGAGACCCGCGCCAGCAACGGCATTCTGGAGTCAGAGATCGCCGCCATTCCGGCGATGCAACGTACCCTCAATGAACGGTACGGGGTCGAAGTGACCGGTAAGTTGCTTCTGAAAAAAGACAGTCACCTGCCCATCTCCGGCTCCATCAAGGCACGCGGCGGTATCTACGAGGTGCTGACTCACGCCGAACAACTGGCGATCAAGGTCGGTCTGCTGCGGGAGGAGGATGACTACCGCAAACTGTTCAGCGACGAGTTTCGCCAGTTCTTCAGCCAGTACAGCATTGCGGTGGGATCCACCGGCAACCTCGGCATGTCTATCGGCATCATGAGCGCCAAGCTCGGCTTTACCGTCACCGTCCATATGTCCGCCGATGCGCGGGAGTGGAAGAAGCGCAAGCTGCGCGAACACGGGGTGATAGTGGTCGAATATGCCGAAGATTACGGGGTGGCGGTGGAACAGGGGCGCAAAGAGGCCGAACGCGACCACAACTGCTTCTTTATCGACGACGAGAACTCCCGCACCCTGTTCCTCGGCTACTCGGTGGCGGGCGAGCGGGTTAAAAAGCAGTTCGACCAGATGGGCATCAAGGTGGATGCCGACCACCCGCTGTTTGTCTACCTGCCTTGCGGCGTGGGTGGCGGCCCGGGCGGCGTGGCCTTTGGTCTCAAGCTCGCGTTCGGAGACAACGTCCACTGCTTCTTCGCCGAGCCCACTCACTCCCCCTGCATGTTGCTGGGGGTCCACACAGGATTGCACGATGCCATTGCGGTGCAGGATCTGGGCATCGATAACCTCACCGCAGCCGACGGCCTCGCGGTAGGTCGCGCCTCCGGCTTCGTCGGCCGCGCCATGGAGCGGCTGCTGGCGGGCTTCTACACCCTGAGCGATCAGGAGATGTATGACCTGCTGGGACTGCTGGCGCGCGATGAGCAGATCACACTCGAGCCCTCCGCTCTGGCTGGTATGGCTGGCCCGTGGCGGGTGGCAGCCAATCCCGAGTGGCTCACCGTGCGCGGTTGCGATGCCGCAACCATGGCACAGGCCACCCATCTTGTGTGGGCCACCGGCGGTGGCATGGTGCCCGCCGAAGAGATGGCAAAGTACCTGGCCAGCGCCAAGATCTAGGCTGTTTTGCCACTTTTATCTGCAAATCAACCCGCCATCACGGCGGGTTTTCTGTTTTGGGAACAAGGGGATGGGGCAGTTCTGTCGCAATCCATGGCGACAATTTCCCCAAGTTGGTCAGTTTGTGCTAAAATGGCGCTCATTTTTTGACATCTCGCGTCACGTTCGCCGCCAGATGGCCCATCGGGCTCTCTGCCCGGGTCGTGAATTTGCACCATCATGCCTGATGATGTTCCCCCCAAGATGAGCCGACAGGCTCCCGTCAAGGTGGGCACCCTCAAGGGCACATGAGATAAGGAGATCGGGTAATGAAACAATATCAAAGCTGGCTGGGAGATTATCTGATGAGTCGACGTGACGGAGATCACGCGATGGCTTCGGAACTTGCCAACACCATCTGCGCCTTCTGGAAGGCCCAGGGTGATGAAGCAGAAACCAGCAAATGGCAGCAACGCTATCAGCAACACGTAGAGCAGGCGCAATAAGCCCCTTCACTCTTTCGCGATAAAAAAACCGGCGCACATGGCGCCGGTTTTGCGTTTCTGGCAAACAGCAGATTACATCTGGTCGATCATGTCCTGAGCAAACTGGGAGCAGGAGCGCAGGGTGGCCCCTTCCATCAGACGCTCGAAGTCATAGGTGACGGTCTTGTTGCGGATCGCCGCTTCCATCCCCTTGATGATGAGATCGGCCGCTTCGACCCAACCCATGTGGCGCAGCATCATCTCGGCGGAGAGGATCAGGGAGCCCGGATTGACCTTGTCCTGACCGGCATACTTAGGTGCAGTACCGTGGGTCGCTTCGAACAGGGCCACGCCGTCACCGATGTTGGCACCCGGCGCGATACCGATACCGCCAACCTGCGCGGCCAGCGCGTCGGAGATGTAGTCGCCATTGAGGTTCATACAGGCGATGACGTCATACTCGGCCGGACGCAGCAGGATCTGCTGCAGGAAGGCGTCGGCGATGACATCCTTGATGACGATGGTCTTGCCGGTTTTCGGGTTCTTGAAGGAGCACCAGGGGCCGCCGTTAATCAGCTGGGCACCGTACTCGTTCTGGGCCAGAGCATAACCCCAATCCTTGAAGGCACCTTCGGTGAACTTCATGATGTTGCCCTTGTGCACCAGAGTCACGGAGTCGCGATCGTTGTCGATGGCATACTCGATGGCGGCACGCACCAGACGCTCGGTACCGGCTTTGGACATCGGCTTGATGCCGATACCGCAGGACTCGGGGAAGCGAATTTTCTTAACGCCCATCTCGTTTTGCAGGAAGGCGATCACCTTGTTCGCTTCGGCACTGTCGGCCTTCCACTCGATGCCGGCGTAGATGTCTTCGGCGTTTTCGCGGAAGATCACCATGTCGGTCAGATCAGGACGCTTCACCGGGCTCGGGGTGCCGTCGTAGTAACGCACCGGACGCAGGCAGATGTAGAGATCCAGCTCCTGACGCAGGGCTACGTTGAGGGAGCGAATACCGCCACCGACCGGAGTAGTCAGCGGGCCCTTGATGGCCACGCAATATTCACGAATGAAATCCAGGGTTTCGGCCGGCAGCCAGGCACCTTCGCCATAGACATGAGTCGACTTCTCGCCGGTATAGATCTCCATCCAGGCGATCTTGCGCTCGCCCTTGTAGGCTTTCTCGACCGCAGCATTCACCACATTCAACATGGCCGGGGTTACGTCAACACCGATGCCATCCCCTTCAATAAACGGAATGATCGGATGGTTGGGAACCTGCAGCTTGCCGTTGGCATCGACTGTGATTTTCTGACCCTGGGTCGGGATTACTACTTTGCTTTCCATCGGCATCTCCTAACTTCCGTTTGTTATCAACTTGTTTGTTGCGCGCGGCCATCTTAGCCCATTCATTTTCATAATAAAACGACAAGAAAGCATGTCAGACCAAAGAGGTAGCCACCCACCAGTGCGCCGTCACCACGCCTTCCCGACACAGCCCCGTTATCCCTCCAGCTCGCTGGCCGCAGCCTGCGGCTGACTCAGGGAACGATACTGGGAAGGGGTCAAGCCGGTCTTCTGTTTGAACACCCGGCAGAAGTAGTTCACGTCACTGTAACCGCAGCGACTGGCAACCTCTTCAAGACGAAAGCGGTACTTTTTCAGCATGAATTTGGCCCGATCGATCCGCACCCAGCTGATGTAATCGGCAAGGCGCATATGGCCCTGCTCGCGGAACAGGTGGGAGAGATGGCTGGCCGAGACGTTGAAGCGGTGGGCAATGGAGTCACGGGTGATGGGACGGTGAAAGTTCTCCTGGATATAGATGCAGATCCCGTGAAAGAGCTCTGCCCCCCGTGGCCGATCCGTGGCGGACTCCAGCAACAGCTGACGGGCACTCGCCAGCAGGGCCTGCAGCAGGTGATCATCGGTGGGGGAGCGACCAGGATCCTCGGTCAGTACGTTCAGCGCCGCCAAAATGTGTTCGATCACATGGCCCGCCCGCGCCATGATGCTGTGCTTTTGCACATCGAAAAAGTCCGGATCTTCACGGCGCTTGCTCACCAGACTGAACCCCAGCTGGCGTTTGCCAAACAGTAGGCTCAGCACCGAGCAGTCGGTGGTCCAGAGCGGCTTGTTCCAGCCGTTGGGGGGAATATAGAGCGCCTGCCCTGGTAACACGCTGATCTCTCTGACCCCCTCCTCCTTGTCCCAAATTTGGTTGAGATACTCGCCACTAAAGACCAGCTCGAGGCGGGGAAAGTTGACCTGATAGCTGAAACTGGGTGGCACCCCCTGTTCACTGGCAAACCAGATTTGGTCAAATGGAACCTGTTCGCTCAGGGCTCCGTCGAGCAGTTGGCTGAAGATGAGAGACATGGTGATCCTGATCAAGAGAGAGGCAAGCGGTTGCGGCGCGCGCGACCGCCCATGTTATAGTCCGGTCCACAGCAGTAATGCCACCCTTTTCTGCACCCGATTTTCTTCAAACTAGACGAGGCGTCCCTTATGAGCAGTAGCGATCTGCCCTCCTTTCTGTTGATGCAAAACCCGATTCAAGGCTATGACTGGGGCAGTCATGACTCCCTCACCACCCTGTTTGGCATTGCCAATCCGGAGGGCAAACCCCAGGCCGAACTCTGGATGGGGGCTCACCCCAACGGCTGCTCCGAGGTGACGCTGGCGGGCAGTGTGCAAAAGCTCTCTTCGGTGATCGACAGGGCTCCGGCCGCCGCGCTGGGTGAGGCCACCTTCGCCCGTTTTGGCAGCCTGCCGTTCCTGTTCAAGGTGTTGTGTGCCGAGAAGGCTCTCTCCATTCAGGTGCACCCGAGCAAGGCTCAGGCTGAAGCGGGCTTTGCCAAAGAGGAGGCCGCAGGCATCGATATCAAGGCGAGCAATCGCAACTACAAGGATCCGAACCACAAGCCGGAGCTGGTCTTTGCCCTCACCCCCTATCAGGCGATGAACGGCTTTCGCGCCATCCCTGCCATTCTGGCACTGTTCGAGCGGGTCAATCTGGCGGCCATCGCCGATCTGACCGCAGCCCTTGCCGCCAGCCAGAATGAAGCGGGCCTGCAGCACTTCTTCCACCAGCTGCTGGTACTGGAAGGGGCGCGCAAGGAGGAGGCGCTGGCGGGGCTGCTGGCCTATGCCGCCGCCCATCAGGATGAGGAGACGTTTGCCCTCATCACCAGTCTGGCGGCCCAGTACCCGGGAGATGTGGGCCTCTTCTCGCCGCTGCTGTTGAACGTGGTGACGCTTGAGCCAGGTCAGGCGATGTTCCTCGATGCCTGTACCCCGCACGCCTATGTGCGCGGCACGGGTCTCGAGATCATGGCCAACTCGGACAACGTGCTGCGCGCCGGCCTCACCCCCAAATACATCGATGTGGCAGAGCTCTTGGACTGCACGCGCTGCCAGGCCAAACCGGACGACCAGATCCTGCTGGCCCCCCGCTGTGATGGTGCGGTACAGCACTTCGACGTGCCGGTACCTGACTTCACTTTCAGCGTCTACCCGGCTGGCGAGCACCAGCTCACCACTGCCAGCGCCGAGATCCTGTTTGCCATCGATGACACTGTGACCCTCAAGCAGGGCGATGAGACGCTGCTTCTCGAGAAGGGCCAGTCTGCCTTTATCCCGGCCGCCACCGGCAGCTACCAGCTGCTGGCCGAAGGGCGGGTCGCTCGCGCCGGCAACCGCTGCTAACGGGCACATCCTGAGGCTATGCCCCATTCGAATATGCACAAGGGCCATCAATGATGGCCCTTGTTTTTTATCCCCATCCATCCCCTTTCATCGCTTCACAACACGGTTGACCATACTCACAGAGTTATCTCCCTCCCAATTAATGACAATAAAATCACTTGAGGCGCCTGCTATTTGCCAACCAGCTCACACTATTGACCCATAACAAATCACACAAATATCCATTCCATCAAAGAAAACTCATCATCGACCTAGACACTCAGATAAGATTTTGCACGAACGAAACAAATGTAAGTGATTGATACTAAGTAATTAAATTAATATTCACATCGAATTCAATCATCACGCCAAAACGAGATGAGAATCACAGCTCATTCTTGCCAGCACAAAAATCCAGTAAACGGCACATTTGTCCGATTTCGGCACCGCGCTAACGGGAGAACAATATCCAGGTCAATTGTTCCCCCCATCATGCGGCTCGGCAACGGAGCCAGGAGAGTAATATGTTACCCACCATGACCAACGGCAGACTCATCTGCCTGGAGTTGAAGGCCACCAGCAAGGAGGCTCTATTCGACGAGATGGCACAGATGCTGGCGCGCGATGGCGCCGTGTCTGATCAACAGCAATTCGTCAAGGATATCTGGGCCCGCGAGCAGCTGGACTGCACCGGCTTCGAGCAGGGTGTCGCCCTGCCCCATGCCAAGAGCAAGGCGGTCAGTCGTCCGGCCATTGCCATCGGTGTCAGCCGTCAGGGTATCGAGTACGGCGCCGAAGATGGCAAGCCAACTCAACTGATCTTCATGATCGCCTCCCCGGATGGCGGCGCCAACCACCACATCGAAGTGCTGGCGGAGCTCTCTACCCGTCTGCTGGAGCCGGGCTTTATCGAGCAGATGAAGGCGGCCACCACCGTCGAGCAAGCGCTGACCCTGCTCAAGCAAGGCCCGAAAGTGCAAAAACCGGCCCCAGCCGCCAAACCGGCTGCCACTGCACCGGCTGAACCCGAAGAGCGCACCTTCAAGGATCGCCTCAATACCATGAAGCAGCACCTGCTGTTTGGTACTTCCCACATGATCCCCTTCATCGTGGCCGGTGGTGTGCTGCTCTCCCTGTCGGTGATGATGAGCGGCAAGGGCGCCGTGCCGGAAGCGGGCTTCCTCAAAGACATGGCCACCATGGGTATCGCCGGTCTGACCCTGTTTACCGCCGTACTGGGTGGCTACATCGCCTACTCGCTGGCTGACAAGCCGGGCCTGGCTCCGGGCATGATCGGCTCCTGGATTGCCGTTCAGCACTATCAAACCGGTTTCCTTGGCGCCATTCTGGTGGGCTTTATCGCCGGTTTCGTGGTCAATCAGCTCAAACGGATCAAGCTGCCTGACTCCATGACCTCCCTTGGTTCCATCTTCATCTATCCGCTGATCGGTACCTTCCTGGTGTGTGGCATCGTGATGTGGGGCATCGGTGCCCCGATCGCCGCAATGATGGAAGGGATGAACCACTGGCTCTCCAGCATGGCGGGCTCCGGTAAAGTGATGCTGGGTGCCATTCTGGGTGGTATGACCGCCTTCGATATGGGCGGCCCGGTCAACAAGGTTGCTACCCTGTTTGCCCAGACTCAGGTCAACACCCAGCCCTGGCTGATGGGCGGCGTCGGCATCGCCATCTGTGTACCGCCGCTGGGTATGGCACTGGCTACCCTGATGTCTCCGAAGCGTTACAAGAAAGAGGAGCGTGAATCCGGTAAAGCGGCCGCCATCATGGGCATGATCGGTATCAGTGAAGGTGCTATCCCGTTTGCTGCCGCTGACCCCATGCGTGTTATCCCGGCCATCGTCGCAGGCGGCATCGTCGGCAACATCACCGGCTTCATGATGCACAGCATCAACCACGCCCCCTGGGGTGGCTGGATTGTCCTGCCGGTTGTTGAAGGCAAGATGGGCTACATCCTGGGTACCATCCTCGGCGCCCTGACCACCGCCATCATCGTCAACCTGCTGAAGAAGCCGGTGAGCGAAGAAGATGATGTAACCACCACCCAAACCAGCTTCGAAGTCATTGAAGCGGAAGGGGAAGCAGACGTACTGGCCATCACTGCCTGCCCGTCTGGCGTGGCCCACACCTTCCTGGCCGCCAAGAGCCTGCAGAAAGCCGCCGCCAAGCAGGGGATCAAGATCAAGGTCGAGACCCAGGGCGCCAACGGCATCATCAACCGCATCACCGCCAAGGATGTCGCCAACGCCCGCTACGTCATCTTCGCCCACGATGTGGCCATCAAATACCGTGAACGCTTCACCGATATCGAAGTCATCGATGTGAAGACCAAGGAGGCGATTCACAATCCGGAAGGTCTGCTGGCCCGCACGCTGGGCAACAAGGAAAACGCCGCCTGATAGCCGTCAGACTCCACCTATCACAAGGGGCCCTTCACGGGCCCCTTTTCGTTGCCTGCCGAGCAATCGCACATCATCCCACCGACCAAGCCACTGATTTAAAACATATTAACCAGTCACATCACGGATCTTGGCGAGCCGTCACAGAACGGTGACGTGTAAAAAAACAGCAATTGAAGCGCTGGTCAGATCTCATGTCAAATGGCTCCGCCTACTAAACTGGAGTATCACAAAAATGATAAAAATCAATAAATTGGTTCTGGCTGTTACCCTCACCCTCACTGCCACCCCCTTGCTGGCCGCCCACTGGGAATGCGGCCAGCACGTGCGCTTCGGCCTGCCCTCCGAATCGGATCAGAAGCTCTGCCGTGAAGGGTATGCCGTCGGCTACAACTACGACTACAAGGTGGCGGACTGGGTCTCCTACCGGATGACCGCCCAGAGCGCACAGGGCACAGTGCCCCGCAAGGATGCCTTCGCCGAGGACAGGGAGATCCCGGTCGCCTACCGCGCCACCCTCTCCGACTACAAGGGCTCGGGCTACGACCGTGGCCATCAGGCCCCGGCGGGGGACATGAAATCGAACAAGAACACCATGAAAGAGAGCTTCCTGCTGAGCAACATGACACCGCAGATCGGGGTGCTCAACCAGAAGGCGTGGCGCGTGCTGGAGGACAAGGTGAACAAGTGGGCGGTCTCCCGCAAGGATGTGCAGGTGATCACCGGCCCCATCTTTACCGGCTCTGAAGAGTCCATCGGTCAGGGTGTGGCGATCCCGAGCGCCTACTACAAGATCGTGATGGACCCGGCCAGACTGCAGGCCATCGCCTTTATCATGCCGCAGGAAGAGGTGCCCATCAGCCAGATCGCCGACTACCGGGTCTCGGTACGCGAGGTGGAGGAACAGACCCAACTCAACTTCTTCAGCGATATGCCCGAAGAGCAGCAAGAGACGCTGGAAGCCCGCATCTCCCCGATGTGGAACTGACCGCGAATACTCGTCAGCAGATAGATTGAGACGCCATCAGTCTTGCATCGCGATAGAGGGAGGGGCCAGCGCCCCTCCCAGCAGGGGGAGTTACGCTCCCCCTGCCCTTTTCAGATGGCAGCTGACCCTTTGCGGCCACTTTTGCGGCCACAGGTGTGGCATCACCCGACGACCCGCCTCGACTCACAGTTTGCCACGCCGTTAGCTGGTATATTGCCCTCTCTTTGGCACTAACAGACTGAATTGACGCACATTTGCCTTATCCCATCGGCCCACAAGCCGCTGCGCCACGGCGCGATTCAGCCCGACAGAGGACCTTTTGATGAAACAGACCCTTCTAGCCCTCACCCTCGGCGGCCTGCTGGCGCTCTCGCCCCTCGCCCTGCAAGCGGCCGAGAGCTCGATGCAAATGGAGCACGACCTCAATACCCTGGTCAGCAAACGCCAAGCGGTGGACATGTTGCTCGGCGAAGCGCTGCAGATCTACAAGTCGCCAGCCAAAATCTCCCACGCCGGTTTTACCGCCAAGATGCCAAGCAATATGGAGCTGGTGACCGAGCGGCTGCTGGCCGCCTACCAGCTGGAACCCTACCGCACCGACCTACTCATCTCGGCGGCCAACGCCCAGATCTACAACGGCAACCTGAGCCGCGCCATCACCTTGCTGGAGCAGGCGCAGGCCGTCGCCCCCGATGATCTCGACATCAACAGCTATCTCGCCATCTGGCAGCTGGTGAAAGGCAACAAGGAGGCCTCCCGCAGCTATCTGGCGAAAGTGGCGGATCGCAACAGTGGCCGCGCCGCCGATCTGGAGGAGATCATCGCCCGGGTGCAGCGGATCACCGCCGCCCCGCTACAGACCGAACTGACCGAGGATCAGGTCAAGGCCACCAAGGAGGGCAAACGCGCCATCGTCACCCTGGGCTACGCCCTCAATCCCGACGGCAGCATGGACAAGATCCTGCTGGGCCGGCTGCAAACCACCCTTGAGCTGGCCAAAGCCGATCCGGAAGCGCTGATCATCCTGACCGGCGGCGTGCCGCAGAATCGCCAGACCGAGGGCAAGCTGATGGCTGACTGGCTGGCCAACCACGGCATCGACCGCAGCCGCCTGATTGAAGAGAACTACGCCACCAGCACGGTAGACAACGCCCTCTACAGCGCCTATGCCCTCGCCCGCCACCAGATTGACTATGCGGTGCTGGTAAGCTCCGCCAGCCATGTACGCCGCGGCCAGACGGTGCTGGAAATCGCCTGCGACCAGATTGGCCCGGCCAACATCAAGGTGGCGAGCGTCAGCTACCCTGACAAGCCCCTCGAGGAGCTGGCCACCCCGAGCGAGAGCGAGCTGCTCGGCATCTACCGCGACGCCCTGCGCACCTACGGCATGTGGAGCTACCGATCTGCCCCGCTGATCGAGCGTTGATCGACCATCAACACGAAAAGGAGAGGGAGGCGTGATGCCTCCCTCTCTTTTTATTGACCGATGATTGGCCAAGCCGCGCCCGTTAGCTGACGATAAAACCCTGCGAGGGGGTCGCTTTGGGATCATCACCGAAGCGGTTTGGTCCCTGCTGACCGTTGCAAACCATAAAGTAGATAAGCACCAGAGTACCGATAATGGGGATAAGCCCGAGCAGCAGCCACCAAGCGCTGCGGTCGGTATCGTGCAGGCGACGGGCCGCCACCGCCAGCGATGGCAGCAGCACCGCCAGCGAATAGATGGAGCTGATCAGCTCATTGTCGCCGCCAATCAGCTTGTCCACCATGCCGAGCAGCAGCATAACGATGACGTTGCACAGCACAAACATCCAGTATTCGGTGCGACGGGCCCGCCCGCTGAATACCGCATATTGCTTGAGGACCGAGATGTACCAGTTCATTGCGCCTCCTGAGTGGCCTTTATGCCTATGAATAAAAAGAGAGTCGATAAAACAAGTAGTTAAGAGCTTAGCGCGATCATCCCCCCGAGTCGACAATGATGCCCGAACGCCTCCCAAACTAATCAGCTGCGGCAATCATTGACCGACCGAGCCGGAAGATAATTTGCCCTTCAACAGGGCAAATCACCCCCATCAGTGCATCACTCTCGTCACAAGCAGGAAAATGGTGCTTAATAATCCATTAGCAATCGTATGGACTCAGCGTGAGGATAGCGGTAGATTCGGCGCCCAATCCTGAACAGGATCTGTGTCTCCCTCCCATAATGAATCCACTTATTCATTACTTCTCCTAACACAGGGATAGCCATGAGTATTACACGCAGAGATTTTCTCAACGGCGTTGCCATCACCATTGCGGCAGGCGTCGCCCCCATCAATCTGCTCAAGGCTGCCGAAGGCGGCAGCACGCTGGCAGATAAAACCCTGGCCTACCCGCCCGCCCTCACTGGCCTGCGCGGCAACCACCCGGGCTCTTTCGAACCGGCCCACAGCATCGCCCGTGACGGCAAGCAGTATGATTTTGCCAATATTCCCCTAGAGGGAGAGGTCGATCTGGTGATCGTCGGCGCCGGGATCAGCGGTCTGGCCGCCGCCTGCTTCTATCAGCAACTGCTCGGCGCGGATAAGAAGATCCTGCTACTCGACAACCACGACGACTTTGGCGGCCACGCCAAGCGCAACGAGTTCACCACCCCCGATGGCCTGCGTCTGGGTTACGGCGGCAGTGAGTCCCTGCAATCACCGCGTTCGGTCTACAGCCCGGTGGCGCTGGGTCTGCTCAAGGCGCTGGAGGTCAACATCGACGAGCTGGCCGCCGGTTTCCAGCAGACCTTCTATCCGGATCTGGGGCTGAGCCGTGGCGTCTATTTCGACGAGAAGCACTTTGGCGTCAACAAGATAGTGAACGGGGATCCGGGCCACAACGTGGCGGACGATATCCCCCGCGATCGCCTGAACGGCCGGCCGCTGGCAGAATTTATCGGTGACTTCCCCCTCGATGATGCCGACAAGGCCGCCCTGTTGGCCCTGCACGAATCGAAGATCGACTACCTGAGCGGCATGACCCGCGAGCAGCAGGACGAGTGGGTGACCCGCAACAGCTACATCACCTTCCTGCGCGATAAAGTGGGCCTGAGCGAGCGCGCGATCACTTACTTCCAGCAGCGCACCAACGACTTCCAGGCGGTCGGCATCGACGCCACCGCCTGCGCCGATGCGCGTCTGTGCGCCTTGCCGGGTTTCGACGGCCTCAATCTGACGCCGCTGGATGCCGAGGAGCAGGCGGAGCTGGACGATCCCTACATCTTCCACTTCCCCGATGGCAACGCCGGTCTCACCCGCCTGATGGTGCGCAAGCTCATTCCGCAGGTGGCGCCGGGTCACACCATGCAGGATGTGGTGCTGGCCAAGTTTGACTACAGCAAGCTCGACCTGCCGGAGCACAAGGTGCAACTGCGCCTTGGCAGCACGGCGTTGCAGGCCAAAAACGTGCGCCTCGCCGACGGCAAGCTGGCGGTGGATGTCACCTACATCAAGGAGGGGAAACTGCACCGGGTGCGGGCCAAGCAGTCGATCATGGCTGGCTACAACATGATGATCCCCTACATGGTGCCCGAGATGCCGGAGCCCCAGAAGGAGGCGCTGCGCCAGAATGCCAAGGCACCGCTGGTCTACACCAAGGTGGTGATCAAGAACTGGCAAGCCTTCGTCAAGCTGGGGGTGCACGAGGTCTACTCCCCCGCCGCACCCTACAGCCGGGTCAAGCTCGACTATCCGGTCAGCATGGGTGGCTACGAGCATCCCAAGAGCCCGGATCAGCCGATGTGCCTGCACATGGTCTATGTGCCGACCCTGCCGGGCAGCGGTCTGTCGGCCCGCGAACAGTCCCGCAAGGGGCGCGCCATGATCCTCGGCATGCCGTTCGAGCAGCATGAGCAGATGATCCGCGAGCAGTTGCAGGGGATGCTCGGCAGCGCCGGTTTCAACCATGAGCAGGATATCCTTGCCATCACGGTCAACCGCTGGTCCCACGGCTACTCCTATGTCACCAACACCCTGTTTGATGACGAAGCGCAGTGCGAAAAATGGATTGAACTGGGTCGCCAGCCGATCGGCAACATCACCATCGCCAACTCGGATGCAGGCTGGAGCCCCTACGCCCACGCCGCCATCGACGAAGCGTGGCGCGCCGTCAACGAGCTGGTTGCCATGAGCAAGGGAGGTGCCCAATGAGCCGCGCCCTGTCACTGACCGCCAGCGCCCTGATGCTGGCTCTGCCCGCCCTTGCCGCCAACGCAGCCCCCGCCATGTCGGCGGGGGAATACGTGGCCAAGCTCGGCGATTGCGCCGCCTGCCACACCAGCGAAACCAGCAAGCCGCTGGCGGGCGGCAAAGGGTTCCCGACCCCCATCGGTACCGTATTTGCCACCAACATCACCCCGGACAAGACCCACGGTATCGGCAACTACAGCCTGCTGGAGTTCATCAAGGTGATGCGTGAAGGGGTGGCCCGCGATGGTCATCGCCTCTATCCGGCCATGCCCTACACCGCCTACGCCAAGATGAGCGATAAGGATCTCGAAGATCTCTATCACTACCTGATGAAGGAGATGCAGCCGCTGGCCATCGCCAACAAGGAGAGCGACATCCCCTGGCCCCTCAACATGCGCTGGCCGCTGATGGGCTGGAACTGGATCTACCACGATGACAGCCGCTTCACCCCGGTGGCGGGCAAGAGCGAAGAGTGGAACCGCGGCGCCTATCTGGTGCAAGGCGCCGGTCACTGCGGCAGCTGCCACACTCCGCGCGGGCTCGGCATGCAGGAGAAAGCGCTGACCGAGGCGGATCCTGTCTACCTGAGCGGTGCGGCGCTGGATGGCTGGTATGCCCCCGACATTCGCGGCAGCCGTTACAGCAAGCAGGCGCTGATCGACCTGCTGAAAACCGGCCGCAGCCAGCATGAAGCGGTCGCGGGTCCCATGGGGGAAGTGATCACTCACAGCAGCCAGTATTTCAGCGACGCCGATCTGGCCAGCATCGCCACCTATCTCACCGATCTGAAAGATGAACCGGTGGCGGAGAAAGGTGCCCGCGCCTACGCCAGTGCCAGCGGCAAGGCGGACTACGCCATGTACTGCTCCACCTGTCACGGGGTCAACGGCCAGGGCAATGACCACGTCATCCCCTCGCTGGTCAACAACCGCACCGTGCTGGCGAACGATCCGTCGAGCCTGATCAACGTGCTGCTGCACGGTGCCGAAACACCGGTCACCCACGGCCATCTGGGTTACCACATGCCGGGCTATGGCTGGACCATGGATGACGAGCGGCTCGCCGAGCTGGTCAACACCCTGCGCGCCTCCTGGGGCAATGAAGGCTCCGCCGTCAAGGCGGCGGCGGTCAAGGCCCAGCGCGAGCTGCACGGCAAGGAGTAAGGGCAGTCAGCCCTCTCTTGGCCAAGTGCCATAAAAAACGGGCCTCCACTGGAGGCCCGTTTGCTATTGATGAACCAGGTTCCGGTGCTTATCCCTTGCGGGATTTGGGCCCCGGCAGTGGCGCCGTTGGCTGGCGGTAATCGCCATAGGGGAAGATATTGCGAAACCGCTGGGCCACCGGTTCGGGGATGGAGCGGGAGAAGATCAGCTTCACGCCATCGCCATCACGCTGCCCCACAATACGACCGCGCACCGTATCGTGGCGCAGGATCTGTTTGGCATGGTCAATAAAGGCGGGTGACACCTTGCCCTGCTTGACCACCACCTTGCCGGGTGCAAGGCGGATTTCGAACAGGGCACCACGCCCCAGCTTCATCAACCACCAGATCAGGGCTATCGCCACTATCAAGGAAATCCAGGCCATCTTCATCCCTCCCAAGCTCTTGATATCAGGCAGTATAAGCGGCCGTGCGTTCTGATTGTTTGGCGCCGATCACAGCCCCCGCGTCAGCGCAATAGCGCCCCTTTGCTCAGCAATCCTTGCCCCAGCCCACCAGCGTCTCGCGATAGAGCGCCAGCAAGGCTTCATCGCGCACCGCCACCCCGACCTGCTGCGGGCGATAGGCTGCCCAGTCATCGTGGGTGTGGCGTTTGCCATCGAACTTTTGCAGGGTGTGGCCAATGGCCGGGCCGCTGGTGATCACCCGCACCGGCCCCTCGCGCAGGGTAAAGAGGGTCGGGTCAATGACATAGGCGATAGCGGACGGGTCGTGAACGTGGCAACCGGAGAGCCCCAACTTCTCGGAGTAGAAGCGCAGGTAGAAGCGGCTGACATCCCACAGGAAGCGGCCCGGCTCCCCCGCCTTGTCTCTGAGTTCATCCAGATAGGCGCTGCTGAAGAAGCTCTGCTGGGTCACGTCCAGCCCGATGATCACCACCGGCCAGTCGGCGGTAAAGACCCGGTCGGCGGCATCGGGATCGTCGTGGATATTGGCCTCGGCATAGGGGGTGACGTTGCCACGATGGCCGTTGACGCCAAAGGCGCCGCCCATCACTACTACCTGTTTCACCAGCGAGACAATCTCGGGCGCCTGTTGTAGCGCCAGCGCCAGATTGGTCAGTGGGCCGATAGTGACCAGGGTGATCTCCCCCGGCGCGGCTTTCACCGCCTCGACAATATATTGCCAAGCGGGGCGAGGATCCGGAGCGATAGTCACCTCCCCCGCCTCCATGTCGCCAAAGCCGCTCGGGCCGTGGACTATGGTGGTGGGGCCGACCGGCTCGCGCAGCAGCGGGGTGGCAGCGCCTTTGGCCACATCCGCCTTCATGCCGTACTTCTGCTTGAGCCAGAGGGCGTTGCGGGTGCCATTGTCGATGGTGGCGTTACCAAAAACAGTGGTGATGGCGAGCAGCTCGATGGCGGGGTGGGCCTCGGCAAACAGGATGGCCATGGCATCGTCGATACCCGGGTCGGTATCCAGAATGATTTTATGGGTCATGAGAAATTCCTACGGTGACAAACCCTGCGACAAAAGGGAGAGTCTACCCGGCTGACGCCCCCATATCCCGGCATGGGATCACAGAGCGGGCCTTTGCTCCCGGCAGCGGGGGCGCGGCTGGCGACAATCTGCACAAAAAACGGCGCGGCCCTGTTGCCAGCGCCGCGCCCTTTATCGTTGTTCTGTCCCGTCCTGAATATGGTTTACACCTTTCCCCCCAATAAATGGAGAGCCCGATGGGACAAGGTGTGAAACGGACACAGCGCGATTACTCGCTGACTTTTAAACTGGCACTGGTCGAGCAAATTGAAAAAGGCGAGCTCACCTACAAACAGGCTCAGGTGCGTTATGGCATTCAGGGCCGT